>CAMLNJ010000008.1 GCA_946481225.1 uncultured Verrucomicrobiota bacterium
GTGGCCGTGATCGACGACGAGGAAAGCGTGGCGCTGCTCACCCAGCACGCGCTCGAGCGCTACGGCTACAGCGCCGAGATCATGCCCGACGCCCCCACCTGCCTCGAAACGCTGCGGGCCCGGCCCGACGCCTTCTCGCTCGTCGTCACCGATCAGACCATGCCGCTCATGACCGGACTGGAGCTCGTGCAGGCCCTCCGCGCCGCCTCGATCCTCACCCCCGTCATCCTCCTCTCCGGCTACAGCCGCGCCCTTGATCCGGATCTGCTTCCGGGCCTCGGCCGCGTCGGCTTCCTCGCCAAGCCTTTCGTGCTCTCCGACCTCCTCGAGCACGTTCACGCGATCGTGCGCCCCCCCGCGACCTGACGCTTTCCCGTTCAGCGGGGCCAAGCCCCCATGAACCCGCCGCGCTCCGCCCAGCCAGTCCCTACGGCGCGCGGCGTGGCAAAGCGGGCCCGGGCGCTTGATCCGCCGCCGGTCGCCGCCCAGCGTCGCGCGAATCCCGCCCGTCCGAAACACCATGACTCCCTTTTCCCTCGTTCTCACCCACCCCGGCTCCGCGCACAAAGACGAGTTCCTCGCCTGCTGTGTTCTCATCGCGATCCGCCCCGCGCCGATCAGCCGCCGCGAACCCGCCGAAACCGACCTCGCCGATCCATCCACTCTCGTCGTGGACGTCGGCCACCGCCACGAGCCCGAGCTCAACAACTTCGACCATCATCAGCTGCCGCGCGACCACGCGCCCACCTGCTCGGTCTCGCTCGTCCTTCAACACCTCGGCCTCTACGCCGACGCGCGCGAATTCTGCGACTGGCTCGAGCCGGCCGAATGGTTCGATTGCCGCGGCCCCAACGAGACCGCGCGCTGGCTCGGCATCAATCGCGAGATCGTCAACAAGCTCCACTCGCCCATCGACGGCACGCTCCTCCGCCGCTTCGCCCAGGTCGCGCGCCTGGAACCCGGCGAGCCGCTCTGGGAAATCATGCGCCTCGTCGGAGAGGACTTGATCACCTATCTGCGCGAACTCCGCTCGCGTCTCGATTTCATCGCCCGCCACGCCCAGCGCTGGACCTTGGACGGCGCCGAGCACGAAATCCTCTTCCTTCCGCGCACCGATCCGCTGCCCGACGACCCCTCCGCCGGCGTCGACCGCCATATCTCCAGCCAAGGGCTCGTCGGACGCGTCATCGCCACCGTCACGCCCGACCGCCGCGGCGCCGGCTACGGCCTTTCGCGTTTCCGCGACAACCCCCGGCTCGACTTCACGCGCATCAAAGCCGAGCCCGACGTGCATTTCACCCATGCCGGCGGCTTTGTCGCCAAGACCACCGCCACCGACCCGGCGCGTCTCCGCGCCTTGCTCGAACGCTCGCGCGTCTAGCAGGTTCAGCCCAGATAACCGCGGAACTTCTTCGCCGAGGCGACGTGGCCGGGAAACACCTTCCCAAGTTCCGTCTCCGCCACGCCCATGTGCCGCACGCAGGCCTCGGCGAAAAAGTCCCGATAGTCAGTCGTGATCGCAAGGTCGCGCCCCTCGAAAAGTTTCTCAGTCGACAAGCCCGGCCAGTCGCCAAGCACCCGCCCGCCCCGCACGCCGCCGCCCAGCGCGAAAAACGCCGTGCCGTGCCCGTGGTCGGTGCCGCGGTTTCCGTTCTGTCGCGCCGTGCGACCGAACTCGCTCATCGTCAGCACGAGCACGTCCGACATTTTTGCGCCGAGATCCTTGTGTAAAGCGACCAGCCCGCCCGCCAGCTCGGTCAGGCGCGTCGCGAGCGCGCCGTTCGCCGCGCCTTGATTGGCGTGCGTATCCCAACCGCCGATCTCCACAAAGGCGATTTCCAGACCCACATCGGCCTTGATCAACTGCGCGACCTGCCGGAGCGATTTGCCAAAAACGCCGTTCGGATACGTCGCGCCATTCGCCGGCGCGTAGCGCTTCGGATCGACCTTTTTAAGCAGCTCCATCGCAGCGAAGCTCTCCCGTCCCGCGCCGTGCAGCGCGTCGCCGACCGCGCTCTCGTAGATGTCCTCGAAACCCTTGGCCGCACCGCCGGGCCCGGACATGCTCCCACCCATCATTCCGCTCTGGATCCCTGCTCCTCGCTCCTTGCTCCCTGCTCCGACGCCGAAGCGATCGAGGTCGGCGATGGCCAGCGCCTCCTCGCGCCCCTGCAGGCTCCGCGGCATCTGCCCGGCCATCGCCACCGCGCGCAGCGCCGAATGATGCGCGGCATCCTCGGGGCAGCAGCCGATCAACCGATTCAGCCAGCCGGTCGCCAGATTCTTGTCCGAACCCGCCCCCGATTCCATCAGGTCCTGCGCCTCGAAGTGCGAACGCGTCGCCTGCGGGTTGCCGCAGGCGTGCAGCACCGCCAGCTCGCCCGCCCCGTAGAGCGCATGCAGCGGCTTCAAGGCCGGGTGCAGACCGAACCGCCCATCGAGATCGAGCACGCCCGTCGCCCCCGCCTTTTGCGAGGGCGCCGCCAGCGCGATTTCGCTGCGCAGCTTGTAGTAGTCTTTGTCGGCGTAAGGCACGACCATGGAGAGCCCGTCCGCGGCGCCGCGCTGGAAAAGGCACACGAGCACGCGCTTGCCGCCGCCCGATTTGCGCGTCTCCGCCGCGAGCACCGATGAGCGAAGAAAATCCGGGCCGAACAAGGCTCCCGCGCCGATGGCGGCGAAGGCCAACGCTCCCTGCTTAACGAAAAATCGACGCGAGATATGGGCTGGGTTCATGGTCGTGGGGGTTCGAAATCTTTGGGTGGGGCTAGGTGTGGATGTAGGCAGGCCGGTGGCCTGGCTGCCCGACCAGCGGTCGGGCCTACAAATGCGAAGCAAGCTCAGCGCCGCTGGAACTCCGGCGATCCGATCATCAAGGCGAGTAACTTGGGGATGTCGGGAACCGCCGCGGCTCCGTCGCGCGCCGGGGCGGCCTGCTCGAGCAACACGCGTCGCGTGCCCGGGCTCGGCTGCGCGCCGAGGACTTTCTCCGCGAGCGCCGCGACCACCGCGTCGGGCCGGTCGGCGTTCGCGTCGCCAAGCAGCTTGCGCGGGTCGACCCGCGCGTCGGCGACCTGACCGCCCGTGAGCGCCAGGGCGAAATTGAGCCGTGAGACCAGCGCGCCCGCGCTCACCCACGTCGACGAGTCCTCCGGATAACCTGTCGGCGGGCCCCATGCGTAGAGGGGCTGGCCGAGCTCGACGAGATGCATGATCACGGTCTTGCGGGGCAGGTTGGAGAGGCGGTCGCCGCCGCGGCCAAGCGCCAGGCCCGCCTCGACCGCGCGCAGCGGCTGGCGCGCGGAAAAGTTTTCCACCTCGACCAGCGAGGCGCCCGAAGCGCGCAAGGCCGATGCGGCGAACTCGAAGGGCGACTTCGTCTTCGAACGCAGGTTCTCCGGCGCGAAAAACTCGGGAGCGAAGAAAAGCGTCTCGTAGGTCTTGCGCAGATCGCCCTTGGATTCGTGGAAGACCTTCGCCACGCGCTCGACCAAGGACGCGGGCGGCGCGTCGGAAACGAAGCGTTGGCAAAGCTTGGTCGCGATGCGCTTCGCCGTCGCCGGATGCGCGACGAGCATATCGAGGACCTTCTCGCCGTCATTCCGCCCTCCGCCGCCGGCAAACTCGGTGCCGAGAATCGTCTTCGCCCCGTCGTCATGCCACTGCCGGCGATACAGGAAGGCGCCGGTGCGCGGGTCGATCGTCCAGCCGGTGAAGGCGCGGGCCACCTCCTGCACGTCCTTCTGCGTGTAGCCTCCGTCGACGCCGAGCGTGTGGAGCTCCAGCAGCTCGCGGCCGTAGTTTCCATTCAGGCCGCGTTTTTCCGGCGCGGCAGGAGGCGCGTTCGGATCGGGCTCGGCGTCGCCGGCGGCCTCACGGCGCACGCGCTCGACCATCGCCTGTTCCCTCGGGCCGAGCTCCTGCTCGCGCGAACTGCGGAAATTGTCCAGGTAGACGAGCATCGCCGCGCTCTTCGCGGTGGCGCCCAGCAGATCGCGAAAATTGCCGAAGACATGCGGCCGTATCGTGTCCTGCTCGTAGCCGACGACGGTGGCGCGGACCTGCTGCTTGCGCGCGTCGACGTTGAAGTGGTTGAACCAGAAATCGACCAGCACCTGCTCGAGCTGACGCTCGGAGAGCACGGCGCGGGCGAGCTTGGCGTGCTGGAGTTCGCCCAGCGCCTGCGCGACGACGACCTGCTCGCGGTCCTCCATTCGCGTGCGGATCTCGCCCGCCTTCATGTAGTCCTTGGCCGCCTGGGCGCGTTGCAACTGGTTCCGTTCGCGAAGCTCGGTCTGGTAGGCCTGGACGAGGTCCGCCTGCGAAAGCTTCAGCTTCGAGAGCTGCGCGACCGCGGCGCCGGCGGAGGGATCGGCGATCTTCGCCGGATCGAGCTGGGAGCGTATCCAGTTTTCCACGCCGAGTTCGGCGACGAGAGCCACGTCGCCGGGACGAGGCCCGTAGCCGAGACGGTTGAGCGCGTGGGCCGCTTTCTCGTCCTCGGTCGGGGCTGCCGCGGCGCAAACGCACGAGACGGCGGAGAAAAAAACAAGAAGGCCGGGAACGATAATCGCGGCGACCTTGGGGCGAAGGACTCGAAGCGAGCGCATATCACCCAAGACGCGCCGTCCTCGCCGACGGTTACCCCGACCGCCCCGGACTACCGGACCGGACGCAGCGCAAACTCGCAAACCAGCATGAAGTGGGCGCGGCCCGCGGAGGGCGCGATGAGGCTGCGCACGGCTTTGACAACGCGACGAACATCGTCGGGCGCTCGATGGGGATACATGCGGACGAACTTCCGAACCACGTGGTCGATCTCGTGTTTCTGCCCCGATAGGAAGCGCCGGTCGACGCGGCGCTTGCGTGGATCATCTTTCATCGCCCCGCAACGTGCGTGAGCCAAACCCCACGCGCAAGCCGCCATCCTGTTGCGACTTGCGGATTCACTGAGTAAATCAACCCGCCGCGAGAACGCGGCGGAGGGTCTCGTCGACAAGCTTGGGGTTCACCTTGCCCTTGGCGGCCTTCATCACCGGGCCCTTCAGGCCGTTGATGGCGCTTTCCTTGCCGGCGCGGAACTCCTCGGCGGCCTTGGCGTTGGCGGCGATGGCGTCGCGGCACCAGTGCTCCAGTTCGCCGGTGTCGGTGTGGGCTACGGCGAGCCCCTTGCTCGCGACGATGGCGGCGGCCGCCTCGCCGGTGGCGAACATCTCGGCGAACACTTCCTTGGCGGCATTTTGAAGGAGCGTGCCGGCGTCGATGAGTTTCACCAACTCGGCCAAGTGGGCGGGCGTCAGCTTGGCGGCGGCGAGGGCGGCGCCGGAGGCGGAGAGCTCGCGGAGGAGGTCGTTGACGATCCAGTTCCCGACCGGCTGGGCGAGCGCGGGACCGGCGAGTTTCACCGCGGCCTCGAACCAGTCGCAGAGCGACCGGTCGGGAATGAGCACGCTGGCGAGCGTGTAAGGCAGGCCGTAGCCCTCGGGCGCGGGGGCCATGAAACGGCGCTGCTTGTCGAAGGGGCGCTCGGGCAGCTCGGCGGAGAGGCGCGACTTCCACGCGGCGTCGACCTGCACGGGCATGAGGTCGGGGTCCGGGAAGTAGCGGTAGTCGTGCGCCATCTCCTTGGAGCGGAGCGACTGGCTGGTGCCGGTGAGTCCGTCGTAGTCGCGCGTCTCCTGCACGATGACGCCTCCGGCCTTCGCGACGGCGATCTGGCGGGCGATCTCGTGCGCGATGCCGTCGCGCACGAACGAGATCGAGTTGAGGTTCTTGAGCTCGACCTTGGTGCCGAGCTTCGTCTCGCCGACGGGGCGGATGGAGATGTTGGCGTCGCAGCGGAGCTGGCCCTTCTCCATGTCGCAGTCGGAAATGCCGGCGTAGACGATGCTGTTGCGCAGGGATTGGAGGTAGGCGTAGGCCTCGTCCGCGCTGCGTATCGCGGGATCGGATACGATTTCCATCAGCGGGGTGCCGGCGCGGTTGTAGTCGATGAGCGAGCCGCCGGCGCCGTGGTTGAGCTTGCCGACATCCTCCTCGAGGTGGATGCGGGTGAGCGGGATCGCCTTGTGCTCGCCCATGATGTTGCGGGCGGCGCCGGGCAGCTCGATCTCGACCGAGCCGCCGATGCAGATGGGCTGGTCATATTGCGAAATCTGGTAGTTTTTCGGCGAGTCCGGGTAGAAGTAGTTTTTGCGGTCCCACTTGCAGACGGGGGCGATCTCGCAGCCGAGCATGAGACCGGCCTTGATGATGGCGTCGACGGCGGCCTTGTTCATGACCGGCAGCGCCCCGGGCAGGGCGAGGACGGTGGGATCGGTGAGCGTGTTCTCGGGCTCGCCGTAGCCGGCGGGCACTCGGGTGAACATCTTGGAGCGGGTCTTGATCTGGACGTGGACTTCAAGACCGATGACGGCTTCGTAGGTCATTTAAATTGGAGAGGAAAAGGATTAAACCACGGAGGACACGGAGGGCCACGGAGGTTCAGACGATGCGACGGATGATACCCTCTTTGAGACGGGGAACGTTAAAATTGATGAGAAGTCCCACGCGAATATTTGAGAGACGCAGATAAGTGATGAGTTGGGCCTCATAGATGGGATGCATCTCCGTGACCGCCTTCAATTCTACGATGACTTGATCCTCGACCAACAAATCGAGCCGATACCCCACCTCGATCAGGAAGCCTTTGTATCGGACGGACATTTCTTTTTGTCGCGCGAAACGAACACCACGCAGCGCAAGTTCGTGCGCCAAGGCGGCCTCATACGCCGACTCCAACAAACCCGGCCCGAGTTCGCGGTGAACCTCAATGGCCGCGCCGATGATCAGCTCCGTTAGTTCCGCTTTCTCCATCTCCGTGCCCTCCGTGTTCTCCGTGGTTAAAAAACTCAGAGCACCGGCGCCCGTCGCGACCAATCGTGCGCCGAGTCGTAGAGATGCGCCGCCGCGAGCAGGTCGGCTTCGGCGAAGGGCTGGCCGATGAGCTGGAGACCGATGGGCAGACCGCTCTTTGAGAAACCGCAGGGCACGCTGATCGCCGGCAGGCCGGCGAGGTTCACGCCGATCGTGTAGATGTCGGCGAGATACATGGAGAGCGGGTTCTCCGTCTTTTCGCCGCGCTTCCAGGCGGGAGTCGGCGAGGTCGGCGTGAGGATCACGTCCACGTCGCGATAGGCGCGGATAAAGTCCTCGCGGATCAAGGTGCGGACTTTTTGCGCGCGACCGTAGTAGGCGTCATAATAGCCCGAGCTGAGCACGTAGGTGCCGAGGATGATGCGCCGCTTCACCTCGGAGCCGAAACCTTCGGCCCGCGACTTGAAATAGAGGTCGAGCAGGTTCTCCGCCTCCGCGCTGCGGTGGCCGTAGCGCACGCCGTCGTAGCGCGCCAAGTTCGAGGAGGCCTCCGCCGTCGCGATGATGTAGTAGGCGGCCAGCGCGTATTGGGTGTGCGGCAGCGAGACTTCGCGCACCTCGGCGCCGTGGGACTTGTAGTAATCGACCGCGGCCTGCACGGCGGCGGCGACCTCGGGATCGAGGCCCTCGCCGAAGTATTCCTTGGGAATGCCGATGCGCAACGGCTTGGCGCGCGGGGCGGTCAACGCGGCGCGATAGTCCGGGATCGGAGTCTTGAACGAGGTGGAATCGCGCTCGTCGTGACCGGCGATGGCTTGGAGCAAGATCGCGACATCCTCCACGGTGCGGCCGAAGGGACCGATCTGGTCGAGCGAGGAGGCGTAGGCGATGAGACCATAGCGGGAAATCAGGCCGTAGGTGGGCTTAAGGCCGACGACGCCGCAAAGCGCGGCGGGCTGGCGGATGGAGCCGCCGGTGTCGGAGCCGAGTGTGGCGGGGGCCTCGCCGGCGGCGAGGGCGGCGCCGCTACCTCCCGAGGAACCGCCAGGAATGCGAGTGAGATCGTAGGGATTCGCGGTCTGCTTGGTCGCGGAGTTTTCCGTCGAGGAGCCCATCGCGAACTCGTCCATGTTGAGCCGGCCCCAGAGCACGACGCCGGCATCGCGGAGCTTCGTGGTGACGGTGGCGTCGTAGGGGCTGACGAAGTCGGCCAGCATCTTCGATGACGCGGTGAGCGGCTGGTCCTTGACCGCGATCACGTCCTTCATGCCAACGGGAATGCCGTCGAGAGGACCGCGCGCCTGGCCGGCGGCACGGCGCGCGTCGGAGGCGCGGGCCTGGGCGAGCGCGTCCTCGGCGTCGAAGGAGTTGAAGGCCTGGACGCGATCCTCGACCGCGCGGGTGCGGGCGATTACGGCCTCGGTGAGAGCGACGGAGGTGAGCGAACCGGCCGCGAGGGCGGCGGAGAGTTCGGCGACGGTCTGGTAATGAAGGGGCGCGGCGGACACGTGGAAAAACGGTGTTTATGCGAGGGCTCCTGCCTCGGGGACAACAACGATATGGCATGGCGCCGTTTCCCATTCCCCAGGCGGCCATCCCCGCATGCCGCCGAAGCGCCTCCGGCGTTGGGCCGCGCCTTGTGAACAACTCGGTCCGGCGGAGGCGGGCCCGCTCCGATTATTGGCAGCGATTTGCGCCCTGAGATGGAGCGTGCGGATGTCGCGTCGCGGGCGCCGGCGTTCTGCGCCGACGTAAGCGCCGGAGTCCGGCTCAAGCCCGGGACTTGTCGGAGCGCCTCGCCCTATAGGCTTGCGCGACGTGCATCGTTACACTGGCGACCATGAAAGCCCGCCCGAAGTCCCCCCGCTCCCATCCGCCTCGCCTCGCGGTCATTGCGGCTGCGGTCGCCTCCATACCGGTGCCCGCGGCGCTTTCACAGGAGGAGCACGCGACCGAACCGTCGGCCTCGACCATTCTTCCCCCCGTTCCGGCGCCCGCCACCACGCTCACCACCGAGCAGCGCGCCTTTTTCCGCGATCTGGCCCTGCTCAACGCCCGTCAACTCTCCCTCGCCAACGAGGCCTCCGGACGCGCCACGCGCTCGGCGACGCGCGACTTCGCCGAGTGGGTCCGGCGCGAACACGAAACCTTTGCCGAAGAACTCGCCACGCTGGCCAAGGTGCTGGGCGACGAAGCCGTCGCCCGCGCCGAAATGCCGACGATCAAAGAGCGCCCCGCTTGGGCCAACCGCGACGACGTCGGCTACGACAAAGGTTATTTGCGCGCCACCATCGAGCTCGGAGAACGCATCGCGGAAAAACTCGAAAGCGTAAGTCAATCGGCCGAGATCACCGTCGCCGCCCTCGCGCAAAAACAGATCCCCGGCCTCGCCTCGCGCAAGCAGCGCGCCACAGACCTGCAACAGGAACTATGAGCCTGGAACCGGCGATAGCCGGGACCCATCTCGTGCAACCTGCCGACACCGGCTCGGACCGGTGCGCGCGACGGATTAATAAAGATAGATGCGTGTGGCGCCGCGTCGTTCACCTCCTCGGGCGAAGTGGCGGGCTGGACGATTCGGACCGTGCCGTTGTCGTGATCCCCATGCGGATCGCCCGAAGCGTTGCGACAGAATCGGGATAAACAAAATGGCGCCGCCGCGATGGGTCAGCATCGCGGGGCGCCATATGAATCGAAGGGCCTGACGGGTTGCTCAGTTCGTTCCGAGCCAGGTCTCGACGTCCGCCTCGAGCAGCAGGGCCTCGGTGTCGGAGAGCGTGCTCTGGCGGAGGTAGAACTTGCCGAGCTGGCCGACGAACTGCGGGTTCAAGGGTCGCAGACCGCCGAGCGTGATCGGGGCGCCCTGACCGCTGGCGAGGATGGCCGGGCGGGCCGTGCTCGTCTGGGCGGCGAGCACGCCGTCGACATAGAGGCGGATGGCGCCGCCGGCCTTCTGGATACGGAGCACGTAGGTGGCGCCGCGGGCGACGACCGGGCCGGAGACCTCGGAGGGCGCGCCATTGAAGGCCTGCGTGTAGGCGAGGAAGAAGCGGCTCGAGGCGTAGTCGAAACCGACGCCGACCGCGGCTTCCACGGCGTTCTTGTTGACGCAGAGGATCAGCGCCTTGCCGTTGCCGCCGCTCGAGGGGATGCGGACCGCGCCGACGAAGCCCATGTCCTGGCTCGCGCCGGGGACGAAGAGATCCTGCGAACGGGGACCGACCAAGGTGCGCGCGCCGTCAAAGCCGGCCGCCTCGCGCGTGGTCCCGGGGAAGAGGCCGAGCGCGGGGCGGTTGCCGGCGACGTCGCTGGTGAAGCGCCAGACCGACTGCGCGGGATCGGACAAGGCCGCAAAGGCGTTGTTCACGATCGTGCGGGAACCGACGGACGCCGGATCGAGTCCGGCGTTGGCCACGGTGCCCCCGGTGGTCGTGCCGCCGGTCGAACCGGTGGAGCCGGTCGTGCCACCCGTGGTGGTGCCGCCGGTGCTGGTGCCGGTGTCGGGCGTGGTCGTGGTCGTGCCGCCGAGCCAGGTGCGGAGCGCGGTCTCGAGCGTGGCGGCCTCGGTGTCGCCAAGGGTGCCGTTGCGGAGGTGGAACTTGCCTAGCTGACCGACGAATTGCGGGTTCAACGGACGCAGGCCGCCGAGCGTGATGGGCGCGCCCTGCCCGGAGGCGAGGATCGCGGGGCGGGCGGTGTTGGTCTCGGCCGCGAGCGCGCCGTCTACGCGGAGACGGACGATGCCGCCTGTCTTCTGCAGGCGCACGACGTAGGTCGTGCCGCGGGCGGCGACGGGGCCGCTGATTTCGGATGGCGCGCCGTTGCTCGCCTGCGTGTAGACCGCGTAGAAGCGGTTCGAACCGTAGTCGTAGCCGACGCCGACGGCGGCCTCGACGTCGTTCTTGTTGACGCAGAGCAGGAGGCCCTTGTCGCTGCCGCCGGTGGACGGGATGCGGACGGTGCCGACGAAGCCGAGATCCTGGCTCACGCCCGGCGTGAAGAGATCCTGCGAGCGCGGGCCGACCATCGTGCGGGTGCCGTCAAAGCCGGCCGCTTCGCGTGCGCTCGTGCCGAGGACGCCAAGCGTGGGGCGGTTCGCGGCGACATCGCTGGTGAAGCGCCAGGCGGACTGCGCGGGGTCGACGAGCGTGGCGAAGGCGCCGCCCGTGATCGTGCGCGAAGCGCTCGCGGAGGTATCGAAGCCCGCGGTCGCGGTCGCGATCGCGGTGGACGTCGTCGGCGCGGTGGGAGTGGTGGTCGTGCCGCCGGTGGAGCCGGTGCCGCCGGTGGAACCAGTCGAGCCGGAGCCACCGTCGGTGATGGTGCCGGTGACGGCGCCGGAGAGCTGCACGCGCTCGAGACGGGCGTGGCTGAGGGTGTTGCCGAGCGCGCTGTTGGCGACGATGCCGGCGCGGGCGGAGGAGCTCATCGCGATGCTGCGCGAGGCGCCGATCTGGCTCCAGGTGGAGCCGTCGGTGGAGTAGTAGCCCGCGAAGGTGTTGCCCGCGCGGCGAACGCGCACCCAGACAGGAGGCGTGACGCCGGCGACGGTGACCGAGCCGCCCGTGGCGCCGGTGGAGTCGCGCCAACGGAAGGAGACGCCGGCGCCCGGGGTGGCGAGGACGGAAACCTGACGCGCGTCGGCGGAGGTGCTCTCGCGAACCATGACGCCGGAGGAGGAGTCGGCGCGCGTGGCGACGAGCGGGTCGAGGTTGCGCTGGCCGAGGACGCGGGCGGTGAGCTCGACGTCGCCGGAGGTGGTTTGGTGAACGAAGTGGACGGCGTCCGCGGTGGAGCCGACGGTCGCGCCGCCGCCCATCACTTGGAAGACACCGGATTGGTCGACGGCGTCGGCGCCGGTGTAGCCGGTGGCGCCGACCTCGCTGCGTTGCCAGGCGGCGGGGGTGGGGCTCCAAGCCTGGCCTTTGACGACGGCGTTATAGATCTGGGTGGCGATGAGGCCGTGGCCGGTGTCATTCGGATGAATGCCGTCCGGGATCACGCTGCGGAAGGGATCGAGGAAGGGGGTGTGCGCGTCGATCACCTTGAGGTTACGCAGGCGGGCGGCCTCGATGATCTTGGGGATGACCTCGTTGGCGACGACCGGTCCGCGGACATCGCCGGCGCTGTCGGTCGCGGGAGGGGGCAGGCCGAGGTAGATCTGCGGGTTGGCGGGCAACGCGCGGTAGATGTCGATCAGGCTGAGGTAGTCGGGAACATACTGGTCCTTGTAAACCCAGTTGACGGGCTTCGAGTCGTTTGTCCCGAGCATGATGTAGATGATGTTCGGGTTCATCTCGGAAGTGATCCGGATGCCTTGGGTGTTCCAGAAGGGAACGGTGCCCATCTTGAGGAGCGTGGCGCCGCCGGTGCCGTCTTTTTGCGTGTAATAGCCGCCACCGAGCATGCGGCCGAGCTGGGCGGTGTAACACTGGGTGGTGGTGTCGGACGCGCCGACGCCGTAGGTGATGCTGTCGCCGTTGGTCATCAGCTTGATCTGGGCGTGCAGGGCGGGCGCTGCGGCGAAAAGCGCGACGGCGGAAAGACGCGCGGCCGGGCGAGCGGCGCGGGGAAGCAGTTCTCGGAGACGGGACAGGCGGGTGATAAGACTCATGCGGTGCTAATGGCTAAGGGTGTCGAGGAGGAGAAACGGAGAAGGCCCGCGAAGCGTCTCCTGTGATTTCTCCCATGCTCAATCTAGCCACTTTTCCGGATCGCGCATATGGAGCATTCCCCCACGGATTTTTTCGACGGTTTCTCCGGGATACCGTGCTTACGCAGATCCCACCCGGGAAGGAGCGACAAAAAAATCCGGCTCCCGAAATCACGGGAGCCGGAGCAAATACGCGCCACGAGGCGTGGGAAACAATTTCGTTTGGAGGGAAACCGGTAGGACACCGGGTCACGAAACGTCCAAGCGCCCGCGTCGGGAGCGTTCGCCGACGGGAGAACCACCATCACGGGCCGCGGCCGGCATGGTCGTGACCCATGACTATGACTATATCAGTGGCGGCGGCCCGAGCTGGTCGTCTCACTGGAGCTGCGTTCGCTGGAGCGGGGCGTGGCGGATTCGGAGGCGGTGGTGATGTCGTCCGCGCCTGCCTGGCGGAAGATCTTTTTCGCGCGTTCCACGCCCTCGGAATTTTCGGTGTGAACCGAGATGAGCAGGTTCCCGCGGCGGATCTTTCCCTCGTAGCGCTTGGCTTCGAGCTCCGGGATGCCCATGCCGATCAGGGCACCGGCGATGCCTCCTACGGCGGCGCCGATTCCGACGCCGCTCAAGGCGGCGACGATGGGGCCGGCCGCGACGAAAGGACCGACGCCCGGGATGGAGAGAGCGCCGATTCCGGCGATCCAACCGAGAGCTCCTCCGATCACGCCGCCGGTGGTGGCTCCCGTGACGGCGCCTTCGGGCGCCTTGGTGTGTGATTCATGCGCGAAGTCGCGCGTGGTGCCCTCGTCGGGGAAGAGGACGGAGATGTCGTTGTTGGAGAACCCCGCGTCCTTCAGCTCGGTCACGATGGACTCGGCTTGGGAGCGGGTGTTGGCGATGGCAAAGACGGATTTTTTGGACATGGCGATTTGGATTCGGAGTTGCTGTGCGGTGCGGGAAAACACGAACGGGAGAGCTGCTTCGTTTCAGCGCTCCTTCACCTCGATCTGGCTCGAAACCCGTCCGGGCGCGGCCTGGGCGGCGATTTCGTCGACGATGCGCTTTTCCTCCTCGGAGGACACGGGGCCGCGCAAGGTGACCTGTCCGTCGCGCGTGATGATCTTCACGTTCTTGGCCGTCGTGGAGAGACGGTCGTTGGCGACCAAGGCGGAGCGGATGCGGGAGGTGATTTCGATATCGGCGCGATTGTTGCTTTGGTCGAGCGGGTCGACGCTCATCGAGGGATCGCGATCACGACGGTTGCGCGCGGTGTTGTCGGCGTCGGCGTCGCGGCGGGAGTGGTCGACATCGCGTGTCTCCGCGGCGTCGGTGTCCCGCCGACGGCGCATGTCGTCTCGCGCGTCGGTCCAGCGCTCCTGGAGGCGGTCGCCAAGGGCGCGTTTTTCATAGCGCGGCGCGGCGGCGAGCTTTTCCCGACTTATGCCGAGACGCAGATCGCCGTCGGGCGCGCGACGCAGGTTCGAAGGCTGGATGACGCTCAAGGCGTCGCCGATGCCAAGAAAACCGCCGGAGGAGAGAATCACGCCGACGACACGGCCGGTGCCGAGGTCGACGAAGAGATCCTCCACTTTCCCGACCTTTTCGTTTTGCTCGGTCCTCACAGTCGAGCCGATGAGACGCGACGCGGACTGCGAATCGGTGTCCGACGAACCGGCGTGGAGCTCCGGGTCGTCCTTGACGGCCCCGCGTTCGGCCGCCGCGGACAGCGAGAGGGCGGTCGCGGCGAGGGTGGTGGCGACAAGAGATCGGGCGATGGATCGAAACGAGTTCATGGTAGTAAGCGATTGGAAGCGGGGCGGCTCGGGGAATCGCGATTCAGCGAGGGGCCTCCAACGACTGAAGCGAGGCGATGTGCTGTCGGGTTCGGGGCATGAGCTCGGCCCTGATGAGTTCCTTGCAGCCGGGCAGGACATCGTCGTCCTCAAGCGCGTCCTCGTAATCGTCCAGACCATGCTCCTCGCCTTGCTGCAGGCCTTTGAGCGCGGAGGACTCGCCGAAGGCTTTTGCCACGCCCTGAACGGTCTGGGCGAAAACACCCCACGCGCCCGAGTCGGCGGACGGTTCGCCGCCCATTTCGAGCACGTTGTTTTTCAACAACTCCGCCGCATATTCATGTTCCGTCTGGATCTGGCGAAGCGCTGTGACGGCTGGGTCGCCCTCGAATTTGCCGATGGTCTGACGGTAGGTTTCGACGGCGGAAAGTTCGCCGCGCAAGAGGCGATTGCAGGCGTCGATGCAGCCTTGGGGGATCGTGGTGGAGTCGGAGGATTTCATGAGGATACGAGGGTTTCAAGCCGGGGCGGCCCGCGGCGTCGCCGAGGCGACCGCCCGGGACACACCGAGCCCGCGTATTTGGTCAGCCGTGACGGACTCGCGTGCCTGGGGGATTGGCCGAAGGAGCCATCCACGGACGCACCGCGAGCGGGCCTCGGCTTCTCTTCCAAAGCGGACGGGCCGTGATGGCATCCCTCATCCGGGCTGTCTTCCCCACCCCCATCCCGGCAGGCGCGCGAGCGCGGTATTCTCGGGACCACGAGCACCGGGCACGAGGCGCCCGGGTCCAAATTCTCGACCCCTACACCGCCATGATCAGAACCACCGAATCTCTCAAACAGCTCGAACTGCGCGCCCGCGACGGGGTGCTCGGCCGGGTCAAGGATCTCTACTTCGACGACGAACAGTGGACGATCCGCTACTTGATCGTCGAGACGGGCACCTGGCTCAACAGCCGCAAGGTGTTGATCGCCACCTCCGTGCTCGACGCGCCGGATTGGGACGCGTCGTTGCTGCCGGTCAATCTCACCACCGAGCAAGTCCGCCACAGTCCGAGCATCGACGCCGAGCAATCGGTGACCCGCGAGCACGAGGCCGGGCTGCAGGCGCACTACGGCTGGCCCGCCTACTGGTTTGGCGGGAGCTTCCCGGGAGGGGTGCTCGCCCCTCCCTTTCCGGTGGTCGAGGCGCCGGTTTCGCCCCCGGTGCCCGCGACGGCGCAGACGGCGCTTGCCGCGACGCCAGCCGTGCGCACCGCCCCCGCGGGGGACCCTCATCTGCGACGCGCCGGCGCGGTGCTGGGCTATCGACTGGAGGCCACGGACGGTGGCGTCGGCCACATCGAGGACTTCCTTTTTGAAGACCTCACCTGGGCCGTGCGCTACCTGGTGATCGACCCGCGCACATGGCTGCCCGGCCGCCGGGTCGTGATTTCGCCCGACTGGATCAGCTCGGTAAGCTGGGCCCAATCGCGGGTCTACATCGACCTGACACGCGAGGCGGTGAGATCCGCCCCCGCCTACGATCCCGACGCGCCGTGGGACGAGGACTACGCCCGGCGCCTGCATCGCTTTCACTCGGACTCGATTCCCTCCGGCCGAGGATAAGCAAAAAAACGTCGCGGCCGGGTCCCCTCCCCTTTTGCCATGGTGCGGGGGCAACCGACCGCGACGTGTAGATCTCCCGAACGAGTTTTCCGAACGCGCCGCCTACGTCCTACGCGCGGACCTTGAAGTGCATCGAGATCTGCTCGATCGGCGTGAGGGCGAGATTCTTCTGCACCGACTCCACCAACGAACCCCGCAACGACGGGCGCAAGCGACTGAGCACGGGGTTATGCAGGTTTGGTCCGGCGGCGAAAGCCCATGCCTGTCCGGGTCGCGCGAGAAGGAAGTGCTCGATCTGCTCGGCGAGCCAGTCGGCGGAGCGGCGTCGCTCATCCTCCTGCTGCGCGAAGTCCCCTTCCTCCGAGCCCGCCGGCTTCGAGGAATTGAGGGGAAAGCGGCCGACATCGGACAGCTCCCTCGCGGAGAGGGCGCTGGCGGCCGGCATAAAGTCGTGGCTGGCCACCTCGCGCAAGGTCGGGGTGATCTGGCCCGGGCGGGCGAAGCGCTCGAGGACGCGGAAGCGCCCTTCGGACACGGTGATGATGTAATGCGGAGCCATGGCTAGCTGTCCTCCAATTCGATGTTTTTGGAACGCAGAAAGGGCACCAGTTCTTCCACGCCGAAGTCGGCCAAAACGTCCCCGTTCCAATCCATGGCGGGGACCTTATCCTGGCGCGTGATCCGCTCCATCTCGGAGCGGGCGCCGGGATCCTGGGAGACGTCGATCCGGCGGTAAGGAATGCCGTGCTCGTCGAGAAAGTCGACGACCTCCACGCACCAAGGGCAGGTGGGCTCGACATAGAGGACGGGCAGGTCTTTTCCGCCGATGCCGGCGGACGTCTCAGAAACGTGGGACTCGGTTTGCGTGCTCATGGCGACGGGGAGTCCAAGGTTCAGCTTTCTCGGCGACGACGGCGGGCGGCGAGCATCTGATCGTGCTGCGCCTCCTCGACGCCTTCGAGGACGAGGCGTTCCTGCACCTCCTGGTCCTCGAGCTCGTTATGGGTGGGCACTTGCTCGCCGGGAATAGACAGCGGCTCCGAGGGATCGCGACTGAGACCGACGGCGCCCTCGCCGTTGTCGAAGGAGGTCTCCGGCAGGAGCTCGCCGCGCAGCTCGGCCAAGGCGCGGTGTCGATCCGCCTCCGTTATGTCGCGCGGCGACCGGCCGTCGATCAACGCGAGCTCGCGCGCGCGAATCTCGATCGCCTCGGCCGTGATTTCATCGGCGCGCCTCCCGTGGCGCAGGATGCGCGCGGCGTGGTCGATGGATGAGTGGCTCATGGCGGGATCGTAACCGATCGGCCGACCGCGCCCAATCAGGGCGCGGGATGCGCTTTCCGTGGGGGACGCGCCTCGGCCCGCCGGGGCGAGGGCCCGACGTCGCACTAGGCGCCCGCCGCCCGGCTGTTTCAGCGTTTGCCGGTTTGTTCGGCCCCGGCCTCCAGGTCGCCGCGATCGCGTCTGCGCTCCGCCGGATCGGTGCGCTGGTAGAGCTTTTCGTTGATCTTGGCCTGGGTGGAACCGGGCAGGATGCGGCGCGAGAAGACCATCGCCTTGTTCACCGCGCCGGGCACGACCACCCGGTCTCCCGCCATGAGCGCGGAGTAAGCGGCGGAGGCGACGTCCTGCGGCGCCATGACCTGCGCCTTTTGGAACGCGCCGGTGTCGATCATGTCGGCCTTGGGGAAAAAATCTGTATCCACAGGGCCAGGACAAAGCGTGGTCACGCTCACGGAAGTGTCGGCGAGCTCGGTGGCGAGCGCCTCGGACCAGGAGAGCACGAAGGCCTTGGTCGCGTGATAAACCGCGAGCAGCGGCCCGGGCTCGAAACCGGCGACCGAGGCGGTGTTGAGAATGCGTCCGCCGCCGCGCTGGAGCAGCAGGGGGAGCGCGCGCTTGGTAAGGCGAATCGGC
>CAMLNJ010000009.1 GCA_946481225.1 uncultured Verrucomicrobiota bacterium
TCGGCACCAGCCCGCTCACCTACACGTGGCAAAAAAGCACGACCGACGCCACGAACAGAAACAGCGCCGCCTTTCCCCACGCTACCTTGAGCCGAATCCCGTCGTCCACGCGCAGGATGGCGATCGGCCCATGCCACCGCCACTCCCCTGCGGCCAATGATCGCAACTCCGCCCTCCCCAGTTTCGTGTGGGAGTTAGGTTGAGAATTGGACGGAGAGGTTGGGGTGGGGTCGGACATTTTTTTTGAGCTCTCATTCTAGTGCCAATAGGCGCGCCCTCGTGGCAAACCAGCAAATGGCCCTCCTATTGCAGGGGCCGAAAAAACCCCCGGCAACCTACTGCCATACAATGACAATCGCATCATCCGCCGCGATTATGCATTTGACGCGACGTCGGAAAACGCCTCGTTCGAGTCCCTCTAATGGACTCATTACGAAGGTAAACACCCGGTAATTTGGCCCAAAGTTAGCTTGCCACCGATTTTCAATCCAATCACTCAATCCACTACCGTTTTTTATCCTATGATCACCAAGCGTCGTCTGGCCCTCCTGTCCTCTCTTTCCGTCGCTCCTGCTTTCGCCGCGCCCTTCTTGGCCATCGGCGATAACGCCGAGCTTTTCCTCACCGCCCGCACGGAAGTGCGCTACGAAGACAACGTAACCTTCAGCGAAGACGACGAGCTCGAAGACGAGGCGTTTGAGGTCAGTCCCGGCGCCGAGCTCATCTTCGGCAAGAGCTCCCTGACCAAAGGCACTTTCTCCTACATCGAGCGTATCACGTCCTACTCGGACAACACCGATCTCAATAACAACCTTTCCAACCTTCTCTTCGCCTCGAAATACGAGGGTGCGAAACTGGAACTCGCCGCCAACGCTTCTTTCCGCGAGCTGAATCAGAATTCCCGCGATATCCGCGGGTCGACTCTCGTCCGTCGCGATGTTTACGCCGCTGGCGTGGATGGCGAATATGCCGTTACCGAGAAGTCCAAGGTCGGCTTGGGCGCCGACTACAGCCGCACCCAATACAAGGGCAACGTCTTTGCCGATCAAGAGAACTACACCGTCCCGGTTGACTACTACTTCGCGATTTCCGAGAAAGTAGATCTCAGCGCCGGTCTGCAGTATCGTCAGACGGACGTGAATGATCTTTCCGGCGGCAATTCTGATTCCGAGGACTACTACCTCAATGTCGGTGCCCGCGGTGAATTCACGCCGAAGCTCAGCGGTAAGTTCAGCGTGGGTTACCTGTTGCGCGAGCCCGACGCTTCCGGCGCTGACGACGAGAGCAGCATCGGCGTCAAAGCCGGCCTTGTTTACGGCTATTCGCCGAAAACCAGACTGACCCTCGATCTTAGCAACGACTTCGAAACCGGAGCCGACTCCGCTGGCATTGAGACCTCCTCCATTACCTTTGGCGCCACTACCAGCATTACCGCTGCGCTCAGTGCCACCGCTTCCATCGGTTATTCCAAATACGAATATCTCGGCACCAGCGACCGCGAGGACGACTACATCGTCGGCGGTATTGCCTTCAATTACATCTACAACGAGCACGTCAACTTCGAGGCCGGCTATTCGCTCAACGATAACGATAGCACCTTGGACGGCGCATCTTTCACCGCCAACGTGGTTCGTCTCGCTGCCAACTTCCGCTACTAAGCGGCAAGATCGTAAGCGGAATTTCCTAATCCAGGAACAAACGGGAGAAGATTTCGGTCTTCTCCCGTTTTTGTCTCTATGCGCACCCATCTGCTTTTCCCCTCCCTTCAGCGTTTTTTCATGGTTCTGGCGCTAAATGCGCTGCCCTTCTTGGTCCATGCCCAGAACAGCACCACCGGCGGAGCCTCGGCGTCGAACTCCTCGACCGACTACATGCTTCGCCCGGCCGATATCCTCCAAATTAAGGTCTTTCAGGAGGAGGACCTCACCCGCGAGGTGTCGGTCTCGCGTGAATACGCCATCTCGCTCCCCCTTATCGGGGCGGTGGATTTGCGCAATCGCAGCGTTCGTCAAGCCGAGGACTTGATTCGCCAGCTCTATGACCGCGATTTTCTCGTAAATCCGCAAGTCACGGTGGTCGTGATCAAATACGCTGAACGCGCCGTCAACGTCATCGGGCAGGTCAACTCACCCCAAGCGGTCCCGTTCCCCGCGGAGCGAGGCCTTACTCTTCTTGAAGCGATCGCTCGCGCCGGTGGTTTTAATCGGTTGGCGGATCGCGCCAACGTCAAGATCACCCGGACGGACGACAAGGGCATCAGCACGACCTTTACGGTGAACGCAGAGAAGCTCCTTGATAGCAGCAAAATGACCAATCTCGTAACTCTTCAGGTCGACGACGTCGTTTTCGTTCCCGAAAAATTCTTCTGATCCCTCTTTTTGCCTCCCCTCATGGAATCCCAACCCAAGCAAGCGCCCGGCTCCGCTCCGGCTGAATATGGAGCGCCCGGATACGGCTATGGCTACCCCGCCACCGGTTATGGCGAAAGCTCGGCCCAGCGCAGCCTGAACGATTACCTGCTCATCCTGCGCGAACGCGTGTGGTATGTGGTCGTGGTATTCCTCGTCGTGTTCTCCTCCGCGTTGGTTTACACCTTCAGCCAGACGAAGATCTACGAGTCCACCGCGAGCGTTCAAATCCTCCGCCAAGACCCCGTGGTTATCGAAGGGAGACCCGTCTTGGACAATACCGTGAGGACCACCGAGGATCTAAACACGATCGTGAAGGTCATGGAGAGCGCGACGATCATTGAGCGTGTTAACCAGCGTATCACGGGAGAAGATCTTCGTCAGTTTATGGCACCCTATGAAAAGGGTCGCTGGGGCGATCCGCTCACCCCTCGCGAAGTTTTGGCCGAAAACCGCCGCATCACGCCCCTCCGCCTTTCGCTGATCGTAGCCGTAACATATCGCCATCCGGACCCGATCATCGCGGCGCGCATCTCTAACATGTTTGTCGACGAGCTCATGCAGTGGAATACCCGCGTGCGCATCGACGACACCTCGGGCGTCGCGCAAGACCTCCAGATACGTGTCGAGCAGCAGCGCAAGCGGGTCGAAGAACAGGCCATTGAACTTGCGACCTACCGCGAGAAGAACGACATGGTCTCGCTCGACCAAAAGAAGGACATCGTCACCGAGAAGCTCAAGCAGCTCAGCCTTTACCTATCCCAAGTTGAAGCGAAACGGAACGAGGCGGAAATCCGCTGGAAACAGGTGCAGTCTCGTCGCGAATCCAAAGAAGATCTCTCGAAGCTGCCTTTCATCGCGGAGTTGCCTCTTGTTACCCAACTTACACAGCAAGTCGCCATTCAGAAGATCGCTGTGGCGCAGATCCGCGAGCGCTATCGCGACAAGCATCCCAAGATGATTGAGGCCACCAACTCCTTGGCTCAGGCCGAACGGGAGCTTAACAACGCCTTGGTATCAGCCGCCGCTTCCATCGATGCCGAATACGAAAACGCCAAGAGCAACGAACAAGAGGCTCGCGCCAGCCTGAAGCAAGCGGAAGAAGCCACGCTGGCTCTGGATCGCTTGGCCGTGCAATACGAGGCCAAAGATCGGGACCTTGAGATCAACAAGCAGATCTTGGACTCCCTCGTCGCTCGCATGCGGGAGACGAACATGATCGCGACGATGGATCTGAACAACGTGCGCAAGCTCGATACCGCCGTTCCCTCCGCGCCCAATCGCTACGCCGACCCCAACATTCCGCTCAATATCGGCATCGGAGTTGTCGGCGGTCTCGTCCTCGGGCTCGGCTTTGCCTTCTTCGTCGCTTTCATCGACGACCGCGTAAAGAGCTCCTTTGACATCGAGTCCGTCGTCGGTCTCCCTCTTCTTGGTATTATTCCTCAGATCAAGAAGATGGAGCAGCCTGACAAGGCGCAGATTGTCGTCAACAACGCCGACCGCCAAGTCGCCGAAGCGTTCCTCACCCTTCACTCCAGCTTGCGCCTTCGTGACGATGCCAAGGACGCCAAGGTAATCCTCACCACGTCCACCATTCCTGGTGAGGGCAAGTCCTTCACCACGACTAACTTGGCATTGGTCTACGCCGCCCACGGTGATCGCGTTTGCGTCATCGATTGCGATCTTCGCAAGCCGAACATTCATAAGTCCTTCCGCCGCGAGAACCTCAAGGGCGTGATCGACGTTTGTTCCGGAGCCGCCAAGCTGGACGATGTGATCCTTAAGGATGTGCATCCGAATTTGGATGTGATACCGACCGGTGGTCGCGCCAAGAATCCGACCCAGATCCTGAACAACAAGTCCTTCGAGATCATGATTTCCGATCTGCGTAAGCGCTATGATCGGGTATTCATCGATACACCTCCGCTCGCCGCCGTGTCCGATGCGCTGGTGGTGCTGCCCTTGGTGGATGGATCGATCTTCACGATCTTCTTCAACAAGGTGCGCCGGAAGGCTGCTCAGGCCGCCGCCCGTCGTCTTCTTGATTCCAACGTGACATGTTACGGCGCCGTTCTTAACGGACTCAACCTCGCCGTCTCCGGCTACTACTACGCCCAGTATTACGACAAGTCCTACAAGGACTACTACGTGGTCGCTTCGGGCGACGACGCCGACGCGGACTCCGGGGAGAAAGAAAAGAGCCCGGCCAAAGCGTCCGCTTGATCGTCTGCACCCCCTCCATGGCCCCGTAACGGGGCCATGGAGGTCCCGAATCTTTAGAAGCTGAATCGCCGTTGACATCGTTCCTTCCGCTCAGGCTTACTTTTCCCCTTTTTCAACAATGACCGCCACCGCCACCGAAACCACCACGCAGTCCCTCACTCCCGAGGCCTTCCCTTTCACGCAGCCTGAGTTGATGGCTCGTTTTGTCACCGATACCGGCAAGATCCTGCCCCGGAAGTATACCCACCTCTCCGCCAAGCAGCAGCGCCGCGTCACCAAGACGATCAAGCGCAGCCGCGCGATGCTCCTCGCTCAGTAAGCAGCGCTTTTCTTCTGAACCGGGGCCGCGTTTTGCGACCCCGGTTTTTTCATGCCCACCTCCCGTCCACGTCTCCCTCGGGTCTTTAGGCCGACCGAGTGCAATCTCTTGCGACTGGCATCCGCTTTGCGCAGCGGAGCGATCGTGGGTGTTCCGTCGGAAACCGTCTACGGCCTGGCCGCCAACGCGCTTTCGGCCGACGCATGCGCGGGCATCTTCGAGGCGAAAGGTCGCCCGACCACGGATCCCCTCATCGTGCATCTCGCGTCGGCCGGCGACTTGAGTCGGGTGGCCCACGTCAACGCCCTCGCGCTCTCGCTTGCCGCGGCTTTTTGGCCCGGTCCGCTTACGCTCGTTTTGCCCAAAAAGGAGCATGTGCCCGACATCGTGACCGCGGGAAAAGCAACCGTGGCGGTCCGCGTTCCAGCCCATCCTGTTTTCCGAAAGTTGATCAAGCTCGCCGGGTGCCCCCTTGCCGCTCCCAGCGCCAATCCCTTCGGATACGTGAGCCCCACGACGGCCGACCATGTGCGGGAGGGCCTGACGGGCACCAGCCTGCGGTATGTGCTAGACGGCGGAGAGTGCCGTGTCGGCGTCGAGTCCACCATCATCGATCTCGTCAACCCAACCCGTCCTCGCCTACTCAGGCCCGGAGGGTTGCCGGTGGAGATGGTCGAACGGGTATTGGGATGCGAATTGATCCGCCCCCGCCGAACCCGGCTTTCGGCAAAAACCGCCGCTCCCGCCCCCGGGATGCTTGCGCGTCACTACAGCCCCCGCACTCCGATCATCCTGCATGGTCGGCTCGACGCCGAAACGTTGGCCAAGCTTCCGATGACGGACGCCGCGTTGCTGCTGCGCCGGCCGGCGAACTCGGCCGCCGATCCCCGCTTTTTCTGGCTCACCGACGACGGGCGGCTCGAAACCGCGGCGCGGAATCTCTTCTCGGTCTTGCGCCGCCTGGACAACGGCGCCTGGACCCGAATCCATGCCGAGATCCCTGCAGGCGCCGAGGGCCTGGCGCCTGCCATTCGTGATCGTCTGACCCGAGCTGCCGCTCGATGAGGAGGCCGTGCAGGCTCAGCGGCGTCCGCCGCGGGTGCCGCGCGTGAGCCGGCCGGCCGACTTGGGCGCCGCGGCTTCCGCTTGAGCGAGCGCCGTTTCATCGAAAAGCGCCGAATAGATGTAGGGAAAGCCCTCGAGTTTCTTGCGCTCGATGCTTGCCCCGATGAAACGCTCGATCGATCGCGCGTCGCGGACGTCTTCCTCGGTGACCAAGGTGTAGGCGTCGCCGGTGCTTTGCGCGCGACCGGTTCGGCCGATCCGGTGGACGTAGTCCTCGGGATTTTCCGGAACGTCGTAGTTCACCACATGGGAAACGCCCGCGATATCGAGCCCCCGGGCGGCGATGTCGGTGGCGACCAAAACCTCGAAGCGGCCATCTTTGAAGCCTTGCAACGCCTCCACCCGCTCGCGCTGGCTGCGATCGGAGTGGATGACACCCACGGAATGGCTCTCGCGTTGCAGTCGGTGGGCGATCCGATCCGCGCCGATCTTCGTGCGCGTGAAAATGATCACGCTCTTGAAATCGGTCCGTTTCAGCAGCTCCAGCAGCAGCTCGAACTTCTGCGTCGCCACGACCGGATAGAAGGCGTGCGCCACCGTTTCCGCCGCCGAGCGAGTGCGCCCGATCTTGATCTCTTGCGGGTCGCGCAAGGCCCAGCTCGCGAGTTGCGCCAGCTCCGGCGGCATCGTCGCGCTAAAGAACAGCGTCTGCCGCGCCTTCGGGCACTTCGCGATGATGCGCTGCACGTCGGGCAGGAATCCCATGTCGAGCATGCGATCCACCTCGTCGAGCACGAGGATCTCCACGCCGTCCAAGCTGGCCGTGCCCTGCTCAAGGTGGTCGAGCAGACGGCCCGGCGTCGCCGCGATCACGTCCACGCCGCGCGCGAGGTCCTCGCGCTGCTTGCCGTATCCGACTCCGCCATACACGACGGTCACCGTGATGTCGGTGTATTTGGCGTATTTCTGGATCGCCTCCTCGACTTGCAGCGCGAGTTCGCGCGTCGGCTCGAGCACGAGGCAACGCGTCTTCTTCGCGTGCGCGCCCAGGCGATGGATGATCGGGAGCGCGAAGGCCGCCGTCTTGCCCGTGCCCGTCTGGGCCGAGCCGATCACGTCTTTTCCGGCCAACACGACCGGAACCGCCTGCGCTTGGATCGGGGTGGGGTCGTTGTAGCCCATCTCGGCGACCGCGAAGGCGATGGCGTCGTTTAGCCCGAGTTTCGTGAATGCCGTGTCTTGTGGCGGAATGGCGACGGGGGACGCGGGCTTGATCGGCTCCGTTCGCGGATGCTCGTAAGTCTTGTCCACCTTGGGGCGTTCGTGCCGCTCATGGCGATCATGCCGGTCTCCCCGGCCGCTCGAACGCTCCTCATGTCGTCCGCGACCTCGACCCGCGGCGGCGGGACGCGCCGGCTGTTTTCTGCCACTTTCCGCAGGATGCGGCGGCCGTTCCGGGGCCTTCTTTTTCGGACCGGGACTCTTGCCTTGATTCGAGTGCTTTTGCGGCGCGGCGTCGGTGGGTTTGGCCGCGGAAGAAGGCGCGATCACAGACCGCAACTTCGAGATGATTTTTTTCAGCATGACGTGCCGCCACGGTTTCGCGTTTCCGCCGCCTTGGCAACCCCGCAACCACGCCCGCGCTCTACCGTCGCCGCGATGCCGGCCATAGCATGGCCAGGCCCGCCCCGGCGATAAACCCGCCCGCGTGCGCCCACCACGCCACTCCTTCGCCTCCGGCCGTGCCGGCCATCAGGGAACCGACCCCCGCGTAGGCTTGGATGAAGAACCAGAGCGGCAGAAAAATTACCGCGGGAATCGGCAGCACGGGCACGATCCACGGCACGAGCGAAATCACCCATGCTCGCGGAAAGAAAACCAAGTAGGCGCCCAACACGCCCGAGATCGCCCCGCTCGCGCCGATCATGGGCACGGCCGACCCGGGCGCGACCGCGATCTGAACGACCGCCGCCGCCGCTCCCGCCGCGAGGTAGAAGATCGGGAAGCCGACGGCGCCGAGCCGGTCCTCGACGTTGTTACCAAAGACCCAGAGGAACCAGCAATTGCCCAAAACATGGGCCACGCCGCCATGCAGGAACATCGACGACGCGATCGTCCGCCACTCGTCGGGCTCCGCGAGCCCGGACATCAGGCGCGCGGGAACGAGCGCGTGCCGCGTGATCCAGGCGGCAAATCGACCATCGTCCGACAAAAGAAGCGCAACTTCATAGCCGAACACGGCGAGGCAGGCGACGATGATCGACGCCGTCATCACCGGCGGTCGGCGATGTGGTTGCGTATCCCAGAGAGGCAGCATCTCCGCACCCCAAGGCCCTCCTGCCCAGCCGCGCAATCCTCAAACTCCGTCGACATGGCGCGCCCCGTGGCCCCCATGCTTGCGCCTCCATCCGCCGCGCCCCCATCCTCGTCGCTGCATTCGAAATGTCCACGCCGCCGGCCACCGCGCGCCCTTCGCGCTTCAAGCTTCACCCTGCGCAACGGCGCACGCTTCGTCCGCGTCTTCGCCTCTCCATCCGCGACGCGTCGCTGACCGATCTTTCCCACCCCGACGACGCCTCGGGGCGCAGCGCCAACCACTTCTGGAAGCTCGAGCCGTCGCCCCTGATCCTCACGGCCGCGGAATGGTCCCCGCTGGACGAAGGGCTCCGCCAGCGAGCGCGCTTGGTCAACGCGCTGCTCGTCGATCTTTATCACGGCCAGCACGCGCTGCGGGCCGGCATACTCCCTCCCGAGGTCGTGCTGAGCGATCCCTTCTATCGTCGCCCCTGCCTGGGCCTGGACCCCGAGCGCGCCAGTCCGGCCACGCTTCTGCGCTTCGACCTGATCCGCACGCCGGCCGGCTGGCGTTGCGCGCAAACCCGCGCGAACACGCCCATCGGGCTCAGCTACGCGGTCCAGAACCGCCGCTTCATGACCCAGGAATCCGGAGGCTTCTACCGGTCGCTTCCGGCTTATCGCAGCGTAATCAATTTCCCACTACGCCTGCTCGACGCGTTGAAGAATCTCGCGCCCGGAGATCGTTCGTCCCCCTCGATCATCGTGCTCACCGCCGGCCCCGGCGATGCGTTTTACTCGGAGCACAGTTTCCTGGCGCGAAAAATGGGCCTCCCCTTGGCGCGAGGGGACGACCTGCTCGTCCTCGATGACACCGTCTATTTCAAAACCATCTCGGGCTTGGAGCGCGTGGACGTCATCTACCGGCGGCTCAACGACGCGCACATCGACCCGGTCGTGTTTTCGACGGATCGGGAGACGGCCGGCATCCCGGGGCTCTTGCAAAGCATCCGCGCGGGACGTGTCGCGGTGGCCAACTCCATCGGTTCCGGCCTGGCCGAAAGCCTCGCGATCGAAGCCTACCTGCCCGGCCTCGCGCGTTTCTACCTCGGGGAGAAACTCCTTCTTCCGGCCCCTGAAACCTACTCCTGCGGGGACGCGGACCGTATGGAGCAGATTCTGGATCAACATGGGCGTTTCAGCATCCGCCCCGCCCACGAGCACCCCGACAATTACACCGTGGCGCGGCCGGTTTTCCATCGACCCTTGCTTACTCGCGACGGCTTGGATCGCGTCGTCCGTCAAAATCCCTACGGCTTCGTCGCCAGGGCCGGGGACGAAACGCTCACGCCGGAAGGACGCCGCGCCCGGGATCCATCGGCGTCCTTTTGCCTGAGCGCCTTTGTCGTCTCCGACGGGCGCCACTTTGAAACGTTTCCAGGTGGATTGGTCCGTCTCGGCGGCTCCACGCCCCCCGTCGGCGCGGTGGGGGAAAGCGTCGACACGGTGGTTTTCCTCGGCCCGGAGGGAACGAGCGCCGGCGCCGATGCGGAAGTCGCCGAACAGGGGCCTCCGCCGCAGCCGCCGCAACTCGGCTCGAGGGCCGCCGAGAATCTCTTCTGGCTCGGTCGTTACGTGGAAAGGGCGGAAGCCACCGCGCGGATGTCGGCCATCCTCGAGGACGTCGCCCTCGAGGAAATTCCGGCACGCGACCGGCGCCACTGGCTGCCCGTATGGCGGGGAATCCTGGAGGCGACCGGCCACTCGAACAGCCACCGCATCGACGCAAGAAAACGCCCGCAGGACGCCTTGGGCTCGGATCTGGCATGGAGGCTGACCCTCGATTCGTCCAACCCCGGCTCCGTCGTCGCGGCCGTGGGCGCCGTGCTTTTCAACGCAGCCCAGCTGCGCGACACCGTTTCCCCCGAAGCCTGGCGGCTGCTCGCGCGCCTCCGGGACCGGCTGGAGACATTGAGACATCGATCGCTGTCGCACGACGGGGCGGGCGGGAAGATCCGGCAGGAACTGGCGGCGGAAACCGTCGATGTAGTGCTGGAGCAGATACCCGCGTTCCAGGCGACCGCGGAGCGCACGATGTTGCACGACGCCGTCTGGCACTTCCTCCGGCTGGGCGTCTGCCTGGAGCGGGCGATCATGACCTGCAGCGCGCTGCGTCACGCGCTCGGCACGCATGCGAGCGAGCGGGACAACCCCGAGTTGTCCGCGCTCCTCCGCATGCTCGGCTCCCAAGACGCCTACCGGCGCCTCTATCAATCACGCAGCCATCCCCTTTACGTCGCCGAGTTCTTCCTCCGTCAACCGGACGCGCCCCACGGCATCTTTCATCTCGTCCAGGAGATCAGCGCGCGGCTCGCCCGGATAAGGCCGAAAGATTCCGCCGATCGCGGCTCCGGCAAACCTGAAGCCATGGTCGATGCCATCACGCGGCTTCTCCTCTCGCTCGAGATCTCGGGCGGCCACCCCGACGCTCCTGGCGCGCGCCCCGCCCTCGGCACCCAGGTTTCCGCCCTCTTGGAGCGCCTTCACGGCATTCATTCGGCCTTGAGCGACTGCTATTTCAGCCACCAGGAGCGGATCTCCCCGAAATGAACCCGGCCTCCGGCTAGCCTCGCAGTGGAGGGGGCCGCGCAACCACGCGGCATTAATCTTGCATCCCGCTGCCTGGCAGTGGACTGCTTTTTAATCCATGCCCCCGCGACGCTCGCCTGACGACACCAGAATCGGCTCCGTCTTATACGTAGTTGCTCTGATTTTCGTGCTGTCGCCCGTTCTTTCGTTCGCCGAGCCGAGCATCCCCCTTTCCGTTCAACTCGCCGAGGTCGACCAGCGGCTCAAAGCCCGGGAACCCGCCGCGGCCGCCGATCTGCTCGACGAAATCCTCCGGCGCGTCGAAGCCGCCGAAAAGCTTCCGGCCGGCCTGACGCGCGAACGCCTCCTCCTCGTCGCCGCGAACACGCGCTTCGAGCTCCGCCACTACCCGCGCGCCGCCGAACTCGCCCTCGCCCTGGAAAATCTCCCCGGCGCCAGCCCCGCCGCCGTGGGCGAAGCGCGCCTCGTCCGCGGCCTCGCCCTCGCGTTGCAGGAGAAATACGCCGAAGCCATCCCGGTCTTCCACGCCGCCGAGGACTCGCCGCCCCATCGCGACAAGGCCCTCCTCTACCGCGCCATGTCGGCCGTGCAGGCAGGCGAACTCCCCGTCGCGACCGCGGCGTATAAGCGCCTGATCGCCACCAGCCCTCGCGACCGCGACTGGGCCGACGCCGCGCTCGCTCTCATCGACCTCCATCTCCGCGCCGGCAGCCTCGCCGACGCCCGCCGCGGCCTCGCCCTCCTCCGCGGAAATCTCGCCCTCGTCGACAACCTCGCCGGCCTGAACCTTCTCCTGATCCGTCTGGGCGACGCCATGGTCAAGGCCGGGGATCACGACGGCGCCCTCGCCGCCTTCCGGCAGGTCACCCCGCTCGCCGCCCTGCTCTCCGAACAGAAAAGCCGCAACGCGGGCCTCGAACGCGCGCTTGCCCACTACCGCGGTCTCTCCCGCCCCTCCGCCGCCGACACCGACGCGATCCGACGGCTCCACGCCCGCCTCGAGCAAGCCTGGTCCTCGCTCGAAGAGATCGAAAAACTTCCCTCCTTCGACGCCGCTCTTCGCCAGCGCCTCGCCCACGCATTTCAGGATCGCGGCGACGTCTGGGAAGCCGCGTTGCTCCATGAGGACCTGATCGCGAGCTATCCGGATTCCGCCGAACGCGAGACCGCCTACTTCGCCCTCGTCCGCGCCTACGCCGACGCCGGTCGCCTCGGAAAAGTCCGCGACGCCGTCGAACGCTTCGTCCGCGCCTTTCCCGAATCGAAGTTCGGTCCGCAGGCCCTCTACCTCGCCGCCACCGCCGCCGGACAACGCAACGACCTCGAGGGCCAGCTCCGTTTCCTCGACCTCGCCGACGAGAAATACCGCGACCACGACCTTGTCGGCCCCATGCGCCTCCTGCGCGCCAACGCTCTCTTCGCCCTCGCCCGCCACGCCGAGGCGCGTAAGGTCGCCCTCGGCTACCTGAAGGCGTTCCCCAAAGGAAAATTCACCGAGGAGGCGCGCTACCTCGCCGCCATGGCCGACCTCGCCGAGGGCCGCGCCACCGAGGCGGAGAAGCAGATCCGAGCCTACCTGAAGGCGCACCCCAAGGGCCGCTTCGTCCCCGACGCCCGCTACCGCCTGGCCGCCACCGCGTATTCACGAGAGGATTACGCCTCCGCGCTCGAGCTCTGCGACAAATGGCTCGCCGCCTATCCGGCCGGCCAATCCTCGCGCGGCGAGGTCCATTCCCTGCGCGCCGACGCGCTCGTCGGCCTCGCCCGCGTCGACGACGCCATCCCCGCCTACCACGACGCTCTCCAGTCCACTCTCTCCGACGAGCAGCTCGGCTACGTGCTCGACGAACTCACGCGCCACTATCAGGCGCGCCGAGACTATGACGCCGCCGTCTCGCTCTGGGAACGTTTCGCCGCCGAAAAACCTGATCACCCCTATGTCATCAACGCCGCCTACTGGATCGGTCGCCTCCGCGGCAAACAGGGTCGCTTCGACGAGGCCATCGACCTCGTGGCCGAGATCGTCCGCCGCCACGTCAAGGACCCCGCCCGAGGCGACCTCGAACGTGTGCTCGTCGAGCTCGCCGTCTCACTTTCCCGTCCCCCGCATCGCGTCGCCGGCGAGCCGAAACCCGAGCCCGTGCCCGAAACCGCCCTGTTCGCGCGCGCCGACGAGCTCCTGCTCGTCGGCGACGCCTGTGAAAGCCCCACAGCCCGGGCCCGCGCCCTCTTCACCCGCTCCGAGATCGCCGCCCTTCGGGAGAATCCCGCCCTGCGCGACGAGCTTCTCGGCCAGATAGCCGCGCAGTTCGCGCCGAATGACCTTCCGCCCGGCATCCTGGGCAAGGTCGGCGACGCGCAGCTCGCCCAAGGCCAGTCGGAGCTGGCGAAAACCTTCTACGCGCAAATCCTCTCCTCCCACGCCAAGTCCATCTTCGCCGATTTCGGCCACGTCGGCCTCGGCGAGATCGCTCTCCGCGCCGGCCGGGCCGACGAGGCCCTCGGCCATTTCACCGCCGCCATCGACCAGGCCGGCGCCCGCTTCAAGCAGAAGGAGGCCACGCTCGGTCGCGCCCGCGCCCAGCTCCTCCTCGACCGTCCCGAACTCGCGCGCCCCCTCCTCGAGGAGGTCGCCGCCAACCGCTCCTGGCGCGGCGAAGCGACCGCCGAAGCCCTTTACCTGCTTGGAGAAATCGCGTTCCGACGCGGCACCCCCGAGGACCTCGCCAAGGCGCAGGCCCACTACCAGCGCGTCTACCTTTCCTATAAACGATATCCCGCCTGGGTCGCGAAGGCCTACCTCCGCTCCGCCGAGGCCTTCGAGAAGCTCGGCCAGGACCAGGAGGCGCTCACAACGCTGAACCGGCTCCTCACCTTCCGCGAACTCGAACCTTTTCCCGAGTGGCGGCAGGCGCTCGCGCTCAAGCCCCGGCTCGAAGCCCGCGTCCCTGCCGCTCCGGCGGCCACGATAGCCGCCCATCCATGAAAATCGACATCTTCCACCTTGTTCTCGCCGCGGTATCGATCGGGGCCGCTTCGCGCACGTCCGCCCAGCGTTACTTCTTTGTCGACGGGACCATGCTTCCCGCCGCCGAGCTCGTTCTCGCCGATGGCGCGCTCGTGCGGCGAATAAAACTCCCCGACGGCGGCTCCTTCGAGCGGCGCTATCCGCTCACCGATCTTGCGCGAGTCGACTTTCCCGAACCTCCGACCCTCGACGAGGCGGAGCAACTGATCGCCTCCGGCCGCGGCGCCGAGGCCCTCTCTCTCCTTGATCCCGTGTGCCGGCAGTTCGCGCCTTTCGCGACAATCCCCGGCTCCCCATGGCCCCGCGCCGCCCGGCTCCGGCTCGAGTCGCAGTTCCTTGGCTCCGACGACGCCGCCATCGCCGCCTCGGCCCGCGAGCTGCTTCAACCCGGCCTCGGCCCCGAGGCCGCCGGCCTTGCCCGGCTCGCCCTCGCCCGGATCGACGCCCGCGCCGGCCGGGAAGCCCTTGCCAAGGCCATGCTCGACGAGATCGGCCGCGACGCCCCGCCCTCCGTCCACGCCCGCGCGTGGCTACTGCGCGGCGATCTCGCCGCCGCCCGCGCGAGCCACGAGGAGGCGCTCGAATGCTATCTCCGGATCCCCGCCTTCTTCGGAACATTCGACGATCTCCAGCCGGCCGCCCTTCTCGGCGCCGCACTCGCCTACCGGGGCTACGGAGACAAGGAGCGGGCCGAGCGCGCCGCCCAGGAACTCGTCGACCACCATCCCGCCTCGCCCCAGGCCGCCCAGGCCCGCAAGGAGTTCAGGTTGTAACCAAAAAATAAATACACGGCCATCGGGCCGTCTCCCGCTCCGCTCTTCCTGCATTGCCGCCAACCGACCCCTTCCCGCCATGAAACGCCTCCCCGTCCTGCTCGCCCTCGCCGCCAGTCCGGCGACCCTGCTCGCCCAAGCGGGCGCCTCCGCCGCGCCCGCGCTCAAGAAGACAAGCCTCCTCGAGGAGTTGTCCTCGCCCTTTATCCTCCCCCTCTGGTTCTGCTCCGCCCTAATCGTCTACCTCGTCATCGACCTTCATCTGAAAAGTGGCCGCAAGCAGTTCATCCCCGATGTCGACCTCGACGCCGTGCGCGCTTGCTTTCGCGCCGGCGACTACCATGGCGCCTACGCCTGGAGCTCCGCCCGCAAGGGCGCCGTCGCGGCTCTGGTCCATGCCGGCCTCAAGCACGCGCCCGACGGACAGGCCGCCTCCGAGGATGCCATGGCCGCCGCCATCGTCGGCGAGAACGCCCGGTTTCAGCATAAGATCGCCTACCTCTCCGTCATCGGCGTCATCGCCCCCATGGTCGGCCTCACCGGCACCGTCGTCGGCATGATCCAGGCCTTCGCCGCCATGGGCCAGGCCGGCGCCGCCGATCCGTCCAAGCTCTCCGGCGCCATCGGCCATGTGCTCCACGCCACCGCCTCCGGCCTCGCCGTCGCCATCCCCGCCTTCGTTTTTTATTATCTCCTGCGCAATCGCGTCGCCCACCAGATCCACGAGCTCTCGCTCGTCGCGAACGATCTCTTCCGCCGTTTCCCCTACGAGCACATGAAGGAGGCGTCCTTTGAGGGCGCCGAGCACGTCGCCGCCCTGCCCAACTGGATCACCGGCGCCGCCCCCGTCGCCCCCGCCGGCCTCGCCCAAGGACAAGCCTGATCCCGCGACGCCCCCTTCAACTTCAACCTTAGCCTCAAACTTCATCTTCCATGGCAGGCGGTGGCGGCGGTGGCGACGGCGAGCCCGAATTCCAAATCGCGCCGATGATCGATGTCCTCCTCGTGCTGCTCATCTTCTTCATGAGCATCGCCACCTCCTCCGTCGCGCGCTACGATCCGGCCATCGAGGTCCCCGTCGCGCCCGACGCCGTAAAAAAGGAAGACTCCGAGGGCGAACTCGTCTTCAACCTCGCGTGGAACGCCGCCGAAAGAAAGGTCGTCGTTACCTTCGAGGAGAACGTGGTCCTTCCCGTCGACACCGTCGGTGTGCTCGCCGCGCGCAAAAAAGCCGATCCGAAGTCCCGCGTCCTCGTTCGCGCCGACGCCGACACGCCCGTGCGTTACGTCAACGAAGTCGTCAAAGCCGCCGCCCAGGCCGGCATCGTCGACGTCACCTTCGCCACCGTCGCGCGCTAAAAGGCCCCGCCTGTCACCGCGCTCCCCCCCTCCGGTTTCAGACCGCATTCTCGTCTCATTTCGTCCATGAAACTCCCCGTCCAGGCCACCAACCCCGATATCGGCTTCCAGATCGCGCCCATGATCGACGTGGTTTTCGTCATCCTCGTTTTCTTCATGTCGCTCGCCGCGCAGATTCGCATCGAGCAGATCCTTCAAACCAAGCTGCCCGGTCTTGCCGTCTCCGGCACGCCCACCGAGTTCGTCGACGAACAAATCCTCCAGGTGTCGGAGGACGGGGAGGTCACTCTCAACGACGAGCCTTTCGATGATCCCGCCGATCATGCGCTTCCCCAGCTCACCGCCACCCTGACTCAGCTCAAGGCCTCGTCGGACGCGGCGAAAAGCAAACTTGTCGTCACGCTGATCAGTCACCCCGACTCTCCCTACTCCCGGACCATCGACGTCCTCAACTCCCTCGCCGCCGCGGACGTCGCCCACGTCACCTTCACCGCCGCCGAGGACGAGTAGGCGCCGCACGTTCAGGCCCTCGCTCCGCCCGCCCGACCTCCGTTTTCCCTCGTCCCAGTCCCGCCGCTCTCAGTCCCGCCCCCCCCCTCTCCGACGATGTCCCCCGTTCTCGCCCCGCTCGAGCGCCCCTCGGAGGCGTCGCGCCCTGCCGCCGTCCCGTCGACGAAGAAGCCGCTCCTTCGTCGTCTCGGTTCGGGCGCGCCGCTGTTGATCACCGTCCTCGTGCATCTCGTGCTCGCCGGCATCGCCGGCGCGGTGGTCGTTCGGCAAAACAGCGTGGCCAAGAAAAAGAGCTTCGAAGCCGCGCCCGTCGCCGCCGCGCCCGCGGTGGAACACCGCCTCCAGATCGCCCGCCGCGGCGGCGCCTCCGGCGGCGTTGGTTCGCCGGTGTCCGCCAACCGCATCTTCTCCGCGTCGGCCGGCGCCCTCGCGCTTCCCGAGATGCCGGATCTGCCGGCCTCCTCCGGAGGTTTTGGCGGCTTCGGCGGCATGGGCTCGGGCGTCGGACTCGGCGGAGCGGGTTTGGCCACCTCGCTCGGTGGCGCCGCGGGCCTGGGCGGACGCGGCTTCATGTCGCTCTCCTTTCTTGGGGCCACCAGCCCGAACGCTTCCCGCATCGTATTCGTCGTGGACACCAGCACCGCGATCATGGCCCCGGCCAAGGGCGGTTTCCGCGCCTTCTCCATCATCCGGGAAGAGATCATGCGCCTCGTCGGCCGCCTGCCCCCGGAGGCGCGGTTCAACGTCGTCCTCTTCCGCTCCACCGGCGCCGGCGATAGCGGGATCGACGTGAACCTTTTCCAAAACGCCCTCGTGCCCGCCGCCAGCGATCAGAAAAAAGACTTCTTCGCGTGGATGGCGCCTGTGAACGCGAAGCTCGGCGACTTCGGCCCTGGCTCCGCTTCTCGGCGCGCCTCCTGGGTCGCCAAACCCGTCCCGGCCGACGCCGGAGTCGACCCTCTTTTGCTTCCTCCGGTCTGGGCGCGCGCCACCCAGGCCGCGCTC
>CAMLNJ010000010.1 GCA_946481225.1 uncultured Verrucomicrobiota bacterium
CGTAGGTCTGGAAAGCGCCCCAGAAGGCGTCGAAGACCTTCTTGCGGTCCTCGCGATCGGCGACGCCGCGGTAGCGCGTGTAGCCGGAGGGGTCGAGGCGGGCTTCGGTGCCGTCGCCGAGCTTGACGGTGGGCCAGGGAACGTCGGCGTTGCTGAGGATGTTGTAGATGTTGCCCGGCGCGCTGGAGAGCGGGCTAAGCGCGGCGAGGACGTTTTCACCCTCGGCGCCTAGGGTGTGGGGGCGCTGGCGCAGGACGTTTTCCAGCCCGAAGCGATGCACGGCGAGGCCGGGCTCGGCGGCGATGGCGGCGCGCACGGCTTCGTCGCCGAGAGCGAGAATCTCGGGGCTCATCCAGCTCGAGGCCTGGGCGAGATCGGAGCCGAGCTGGGTGACCAGCGCGCTGCGTTCCTGGCCGGCGGCGACGCGGGTATCCTCGTCGGCCTGGAGGTTGGCGTAGACGTGGACTTTGACGTAGCGGAGATTCAGCGCGCTTTGTTTTTCGAGCGCGGCGAGGAGCGTTTTCGGACCTTCGGCGAGGCGGCCTTTGAAGGCTTCGAGGTCTTTCAGTTCCGCGGCGATGGAGAGGCGGGCCTTGTCCCAAGCCTCGACGGTGGGGAAGAGGGCGGTGAGGTCCCAGGTGTCGGCGATGGTTTCCACGGGATTGGCGGAGGCGGGGGCGGAGCCGGTGTTTTCGGCGGCGCGGGCGGCGGCGGGCATGACCAACAGGGCGGAGACCAGGAGGTGGGAGAGGCGCATGGTGGGGAGGGAAGCGTAGGACAGTGATGCGCGGCGCGGGTGCCAACGCTAACTTGCTCCGCGCCGGGTCCGCCGCCCATGCTCGGCGCGTCATGCCCAAGTCCAAGTCCTTTGCCGCGGCGCCGGTGCGCGCGTGGTTTCCCACTTTCGTCTACTGCACGCCGTTGCAGGCCGGCGGGCTCGCGCGTTTCGACGCCGAGCTCGCGACCGAGTGCCGCCAGTTGCGCGAGTTCGACGCCGAGGGGCGGAAGTGGTGCGAGAAAAACTACCCCGGCGGCTACACGAGCTATGCTTCGCTCAACCGGCTGCACACGTTTTCGAGCACCTTCGAGGGGCTGGAGAAAAAGCTCGCGCGTCACGTGAAGGCTTTTGCCAAGACCCTCGACATGGACCTGCGGGGCCGCGAGATCCACATGACCGATTGCTGGGTGAACATCATGCCGGAGACGGCGGCGCACTCGATGCACCTGCATCCGAACAGCTTCATCAGCGGCACCTACTATGTCGTGACGCCGCCGGGCTGCCCGGGGCTGAAGTTCGAGGATCCGCGCCTCTCCTCGCTCATGGCCGCGCCGCCGAAATCGCCGAACGCGCGCGACGAGAACCGCCTATACACGACCTACCCGGCCGAGGCGGGCAACGTGATCCTCTTCGAGAGCTGGTTGCGCCACGAGGTCGCGCAGAACCGCGTGAAGGACGAGCGCATCAGCATCAGCTTCAACTACGCGTGGAGCTGAAACATCCCGACCCGCCGAACCTCGCGCCCCATTCGCGTGTCGACGCCTTGATGAACTCTCGCCGCTTTTCGGTTTTGGTTTTCGCGTCCGTCCTCGCCTGCGTCGGTCCGGGGGGCTGCGCCTCCCTCCGCCGCGGTTCGGAAGATGTCACCGTCACGCTTGCGAATCTGCGGCCGCTGGAGAGCACCGCGCTCGAGAGCCGCCTCGTCCTCACGATTCGTGTCACAAACGCCGGCCCGGAGCCGCTCCGCCTCGCCGGCTCTCGCCATCGGCTCGCCCTCAACGGACACGCGCTCGGCGTCGCCGTCACTCCCGAGGCGCTCGAACTCCCCGCCCTCAGCACCTCGACGCAGGAGGTTGTTTTCAATCTCAGCCACCTCGCCTTGATCCCCTTGGTGCGCGAGCTGCGGCGGGAACCCGCCGCGAGCTACGAGATCGAGAGCACGTTTTTCGGCGCCGGGGGCGCGGCCCGCCGTCTGACGACGCGGCACGCGGGCCGCATAGATCTGTCCGGCCTCGCGCAGGCCTCGTCCGCGGCGGATGCCGCGGGCGTGACACCCTGAGCGGTGGCGGCTTACCTCATGGCAACCGATCTCACGCACGATTCGCCTCCCGCCGCCGCCGCGCCGCGCGTCCATGTTGTCCGCTGGGGGCGCACCAGCTACGCCGAGGCGCTCGCGCGGCAAAATGAACTTCAGGCCGCGCGGCTCGCGGGGACCGCGCCCGACACGCTCGCGCTGACGGAGCACGAGCCGGTCTTCACCGTCGGTCTGCGCACCGGCGCCGTGAAACACCTGCTCTGGGACGCCCCGACGCTCGCCCGCGAAGGCGTGTCCCTGCACGACACGAACCGCGGCGGCGACATCACCTACCACGGGCCGGGGCAACTCGTCGCCTACCCGATCATGAGCCTCGATGCGCGTCGCGATCTGCACGCCTACCTGCGCTTTCTCGAGGACGTGTTGATCGCGACGGTCGCGCGCCATGGCCTGGTCGCGGCGCGGCGCGAAGGCCTGACGGGCATCTGGATCGCGGAGCGGAAGCTGGCCGCCATCGGCGTCTCGGCGCGCCGCTGGGTGACGATGCACGGCATCGCGCTCAACGTCGCGCCCGACCTGCGCCACTTCGGAGGCATCGTGCCCTGCGGCATCGCGCCGAGCGACGGCACCGTGACCTCGCTGGCGGCCGAGCTGGGGGCGCGTTGCCCGAGCTTGGAACGGGTGGGGGAGGAGTTTGCGGAGGAATTCGTAAGCCGCTGGGGTGCATTTATTGAGACCCCTTCCCCGGCCTAATATCCGCAGGCGTTCGAGTTTTTTTGTGCCTTTTGCGCCTTTTGTGGCCAATTTCCCCGCCCTTTAGATGAACGACACCGCGCGCAAACCCGCCTGGCTCCGCGCCAAGCTTCCCTCCGGTCCCGGCTATAACGCCGTGCGCAAGCTCGTGGACGACCACAAACTTCACACGGTCTGCCAGAGCGCGCAGTGTCCCAACCTCGGCGAATGTTGGTCGCGCGGCACCGCCACGGTGATGATCCTGGGCAACATCTGCACGCGCTCCTGCAACTTCTGCGCGATCCAGACCGGCCGCCCGACCGAATACGACCTCGGTGAACCCGCCCGCGTGGCCGAGGCCGTCGCGGTGATGAACCTCAAGCACTGCGTCATCACCTCCGTCGCGCGCGACGAGCTGAAGGACGGCGGCGCCGCCGTCTGGGCCGCCACGATCCGCGCCATCCGCCACCGCATGCCGCACACCGCGATCGAGGTGCTCACGCCGGACTGGAAGGGCCAGACCGAGCTGCTGGACATCGTCCTCGACGCGAAGCCCGATATTTTCAACCACAACCTCGAGACCGTGGAGCGCCTGCAAAAACCCGTGCGCGTGCAGGCCCGCTACGACCGCACCCGCCTGATTCTGCGCCACGCCAAGTCGCGCGGCTTCACGACCAAGACCGGCATCATGCTCGGCCTCGGCGAGGAACAGCACGAGATCGAGCAAACCCTGCGCGACATCGCCGCGGACAAGACCGACATTCTCACCATCGGCCAATACCTCCAGCCCACGCCGCAGCATTGGCCGATCGCACGCTGGGTGCATCCCGACGAGTTCGCCAAATGGAAGCAGGTCGGCCTTTCGCTCGGCATCGGCGTCGTCGAAAGCGGCGCCATGGTGCGCTCCAGTTACCACGCCGACGAGCAGTCGCAGAAATACACCGGCGTGGAGCACCTCAACACCGCCAACGCCCTCGCTCCGGCTTGAGTCGCTCCGGCGCCGATTTCGCCATGCGTCTGCGTCCTCTCGTCCGCCTCGCCGGTATGCTTGGCATTTTCCTTGTCGCCGCCGCGCTGCTCCACGCCGAGGCGCCGCACGCGAAACACGTTTTCATCCTGAGCTTCGACCAGGCCGGCCCCGCCGACGTGCAAAACGCCGAGATGCCGTTCTTCAAACGTCTCGCCGCCGAGGGTGCGCATACTTGGGAAGCCTACACTATCGTGCCCAGCGTCACGCTGCCTTCGCATGTTTCGATGCTGACCGGCGTCGGCATCCAGAAACACCAGGTGCTGTGGAATGATTGGGACGAGACGAAGCCGCCTCTCGCGGTTCCCACGATCTTCCGCTTCGCGAAGGAGCGGGGGCTCGGGACGGCGATGATCGTCTCGAAGTCGAAATTCAACACCCTCGGCCACTCGGGCTTTCTCGACGCCTACGTGACGCCCGAGGACTATCGCGCCGCCGGCATAGCCGCGGCTTTCGTCGAGCTGTTCAAGACGCAGCGACCCAACCTGTGCTTCATCCACTTCGGCGATCCCGACCGGGCCGGCCACGGCTATGGCGTTAATTCGCCGGAGAAAAAGCAGGCCCTCGCCGACTGCGACGCCGCCCTTCGCACCGTGGTCGAGGCGGTCGCCGCGGCGGGGCTCGCAGACTCCAGCGTATTCATCCTCACCGCCGACCACGGCGGACACGACGTCCTCAACAAAGAAGGTCGTGTCGTCGGCACCCATGGCACCGCCGACGCCGTGGATGTCACCATCCCGTGGATCGCGTGGGGCAGGGGAGTGAAGCCCGGCTTCACCATCACCCGCCCCGTCGTGATCTACGACACCGCCGCCACCGCGCTGTGGCTGCTGGGCCTGCCCGTGCCGGAAGATTTTTGGGGCCGTCCCGTCGAGAGCGCCTTCGAATAGCGCCACCGAGTTTCCCCCCGCTGGGCTGCTGGCAAGAGGTGGCTCCACGAGGAGGGGTAATTTGCCGTGCGGAGGGCGCGAAGCATTCGGAAGCCGGGCGGGCGTCGTGATTTGCACTTGTTTCCGCGTTTTTCATATCCCCTTATGCCAGCGGTGCTAGTCCGTTAAACTTGATTTTATGACCAAATCTTCCGGTTGGGCTTACGGGGTCGGGTTCATCGTTTTGGTCCTCATCGGCTGGGCCACCCGGGACAGTCGGGCGCTGTGGGTGTGGAGTCTGCCCTGCTTGGTCGCGCTCATGGTGTCCTGGCGGATGTTCGCGACTCAAAGTTCCGCCGACAAGGACTGGCCCGAGCAACGGGACATCGGTCTGACCTGCGGAGTGCTCCTGTTGAGCATCGCAGGCGGGTTCTACACGCTCTATGCCGCCTCCGGTTACGTCGCTCCCGCATCCCGCACCGCTGGATTGCTCACCGTCATGCTTTGGGCCCTGGCCACTTACGCGACCGGTTTTGGCATCGGTTTCCTTTTTGGAATTCCCAAGGTCCTGCAAAAGGAGTCGCCCGGCGTGGACACGTCCTCGGAGGTTGAATACGCCCAGAAGGTAAATACCAATTTGGAGCAGATTTCCGACTGGTTGACCAAGATCATCGTCGGCCTTGGCTTGGTGCAGCTCCAGCAGATACCGGGTTTTATCAAGCGCGTTTCCATTTGGGCCGCGACAAGCTTGCCGCTTGCTGCGGGCATCAACCCGAACCAAGTCGCGGCCTTTTCGACGGCGTTGCTCGTCTATTTCAGCATCACCGGATTCCTCGCCGGCTATCTCCTGACTCGTCTGTATTTGGCGGGCGCGTTCCGGCGCGCGGACAAAACCCCGCGCACGACGGTGCCAGTGGCGCCTCCGGAAGAGGGCAGCGAGGACAAGCTACGCAAGTTTTGGGCGCCCGCCGGCGTGACAAACAGGGACAACGAGTTGAAGCTCATCGAGTGGCTCCGCGCCCAGGGGCTGGGCGACGTCCCGCTTGCTAAATTCATCACCAGCGCCGATTATTCGGCTCAACGAAAGCAAGCCGTCGAAGCGTTTCAACTATAGGCCCCCACCATGTTTGGTTCACGCAAAGCCTCTCACATTTACGAGATCCCGGACGTCCAGCCCGAGCGGGTCGAAACCATCGCCCAAGACTACCGGCGCAGCGGGGCGGAAGTCGCGACTGTTCCGCAGCGCGACGGGCGGGTGAAGATTATCGCCACTTTCTACGAGGATTCCCGTTATCCGGCCTCCGGCAGCCTCGTGATCAAAAAGTAACCGCGAAACGCCTTTGCCCGCACCGCTCCGGCTCCCCGCTCGCGGTGACGTTTTTGTCGATTTCGCCACATCGCTTCGACCGCGGCCGTCGGGTGTGATTTCGGCGGTCTCTCCTTTCTGAGTGTCGTTTCGCTTTGGCCTGGAACGCGCCCCATGCATGGTTCCGCCATGCGCCGTCACGTCGCCTTGTTGTCGCTGACTCTTTTCGGGCCCCTTTGCGCGCTCGCCCAAGCCGTCGGCACCCTCGTCTCCGGTCCCATGCTCGGCTACCGCACGCACCGTGAAGTCCTGGTCTGGCTCGAGACCCGCGACGCCGCCGAGATTTCGCTCACGTATCAACTTGTCCCCGACGCCTCCGCGCCGGCCGAAACCGGCGAATCGGCCCCGCCGCCCGCGCCGGTCACGATCACCCACCGGGCGCCTGCCGCCACGCTCTTCGGCACGCAACCGCAGAAGTTTGTCCTGCCGCTGCTCGAGATGGGCCGTCGCTACACCTATTCGATCTCCATCGACGGCGTGCCGAAGACCTTTGCCTATCCGCTGACCTTCCAGACGACCGACCAGTGGGAATGGCGCAAGGCCCCGCCCGAGTTCTCGTTCATCTTCGGTTCCTGCGCCTACCTGAACGACCCCGCCTACGACCGCCCCGGCAAGCCCTACGGCCACGGCACCGAGATCTTCCGCCACATGGCGGAGAGCGGCGCCGACTTCTGCCTCTGGGGTGGCGACAACCTCTACCTCCGAGAGGCCGACTATTCCTCGCGCAGCGGCATTTGGTATCGATATTCTCACGACCGCGCCACGCCCGGCTTGCAAAAGCTCTGGGCCGCCATGCACCACTACGCCACGTGGGACGACCACGACTACGGCCCGGACAACGCCAACTCTTCCTTCGAGTTGAAGGACGTCACGCTCGAGGCCTTCAAGACCTACTGGGGCAACCCCAGCTACGGCGAACCGGACAACCCCGGCGTCTACGGCAAGTTCACCTGGGGCGACGCGATTTTTCTCCTGATGGACGACCGCACCCATCGCGACGACACCACGCTCGATCAGGACAAGAACCCGCGCAAAACCGCCTGGGGCGAGCGTCAGACCACCTGGCTGAAGCAGTCGCTCCTGCATGCGAAGGCGTTGAAAAACTATCGCTTCAAGTTTATCGTCACCGGCGGTCAGGTCATCCAGACCGCGATCAAGACGACGCGCTCCGAGACCCATGAGCTCTACCGCCGCGAGCGCGAGGAGCTGATCGATTTCATCCGGGACAACACTATCTCCGGCGTCGTTTTTCTCACCGGCGACGTCCACCACACCGCGCTCTACCGCCGCCCCATCAACGACGCCGGCACGCAGTTCGTCTACGAGCTCACCTCCTCGCCCTTCTCCAGCGGCTCGTGGGCCGCGGCGACTAGCGAGAAGGCCAAGGATCCCTTCGTTGTCCCCGGCACCGTCGTCGGCACGCAGAACTACAGCCTCGTCCGCGTCACCGGCCCGAAGGAGGCGCGCGCGCTCGTCGTGCGTTGCTACGACAAGGCCAACGTCTTTCAATGGGAGGAAACCATCCCGGCCGCCGCGCTCGAGCCCGCGCCGGGGCCGGTTGCGCCCGCCGTTCCGACCTCCGCCCCCGCCAATCCCGCCCGCCCGTGAAAAAGCCCGAAGCCCTCGCCGCCACCGTCCCGCCTTTCCCCTTGGCCTCCGGTAACGCCGCGTCCGCCGCGGGTTCCGTTCCCGTCCCGGGCGCCGCGCTCACCGCCTCGCCTTTTCCGCTAAAGACCCGGCGCGACATCGTCGAAAACTGGCTGCCTCGCTACACCGGCGTGCCGCTTGGAGAGTTCGGCGACTACATCCTGCTCACGAATTTTCAGCGCTACGTGAAGCTCTTCGCGCGCCTGCACAAGGTGCCCGTGCGCGGACGCGACAAGCCCATGCCCAGCGCCACCGCCGGGCGCATCACGATCATCAACTTCGGCATGGGCTCCGCCACCGCCGCCACCGTGATGGACCTCCTCTCCGCCATCTCGCCCAAGGCCGTTCTTTTCCTCGGCAAATGCGGCGGCATCAAGCATCGCGCCGAGATAGGCGACCTCATCCTCCCCATCGCCGCCATCCGCGGCGAGGGCACGAGCAACGACTACTTCCCGCCCGAGGTGCCCGCGCTGCCGGCCTTCGCGCTGCAAAAGGCGATCTCGACCACCATCCGCGACCGCGCCCGCGACTACTACACCGGCACCGTCTACACCACCAACCGCCGCGTCTGGGAGCACGACGCCGAGTTCAAGTCCTACCTAAAAAAGATCCGCTGCATGGCCATCGACATGGAGACCGCGACTATTTTCAGCGTCGGCTTTTTCAACGAGATCCCGACCGGCGCCCTCCTCCTCGTCTCCGATCAGCCCATGCTGCCCGAGGGCGTGAAAACCGCCGCCAGCGACCGCGTCGTCGACGACGTCTACGTCGAGGATCACCTCGCCATCGGCCTCGAGTCGTTGAAGCAGCTCATCAATCAGGGCCTCACGGTGAAGCACCTGGTGTTTTAGGCGCTGTCCGTGCGAACGCACCGCCGCCGCTTTCCGCCATGCCCCTCACCGACGACATCCGCAGCAAGCCCCTCCTCCACGCGAAGGGCCTCCTCTTTCTGCTCGCCGGCCTGATCGCCCTCGGCGGCGTGCTCCTCGAATCCCCGCGCCTGCGCACCGCCGCGCTGCTCGCCATCGGCGTCTGGGCCTTCTGCCGCTTCTACTACTATCTCTTCTACGTTCTCGAAAACTACGCCGGGCGCGGCCGCCGTTACGCCGGCTTGTTCGACGCGCTCCGCTACGTGTTCACGCGCCGCGAGCGTTGACCTCGCCCGGCGCGTCTCCGGAACCCCGCCGTCGCCGCGGTCGTCGCGCCGCCGCTTTCCCGCTCGCCACTTGGCCCGCCTTTGGCGCGGAATCCGCCGCATCCCCGCTCCCGTGAACGCCGTGCCCGCCCCCGCTCCCAGCTCCGACTCGCTCGCGCCTTTCGCGCCGGCGGCGGCGGATCGCGCGACGTGGATTCGCCACCTGGAGCCGGTCGAGCTCGCCGCCGGCGCGGTGCTTTTTCGCCAAGGCGATCCCGCGGATTACCTCTGCTTCGTCGAATCGGGCGAACTGGCCGTCGTGCTCGAGATCCCGGGCGCGGGCCGCGTCCCCGTGCGTCGCTTCGGCCCCGGGCAATGCCTTGGCGAGATGGCGCTCTACCGCCGCGAGACCCGCGCCGCCACCGTCGAGGCCCTCGCGCCGTCCCGCCTCTGGCGTCTTTCCGCCGCGCAGTTGCTTCAGATGGAGCGCGAGTCGCCCGCGCTCGCGCTCGCCATGCACCGCCACGTCGCCGGTCTGCTCGCCGAACGGGTCGCTTTCGCCAACACCGAGCTGAAGGACCCGCTCGCCCGCCTCGCCCATGCCATCCGTGGTCTCGCGGAGAGCCGCTTCGGCGAGACCGACTGGGATCGCGCCGCGCTTTCCCACGCCGCGCGCCGCACGGACGAAGTGGGCGCCGTGGCGGGCGCCCTCGACCACCTCGTCGGGCAACTCCACGACTACCTTGCCGAACTTCGCCTCGCTACCGCCCGCCGCGAGGCGATCGAGAGCGAGCTGCGCATCGCCGGCGAGATCGAGACGAGCTTCCTGCCCCCCGCGCTTTCCGCCTCGGAGCGGGAGCGCGTCGATTTCGCCGCCCTCATGAAGCCCGCCCGCGAGGCCGGCGGCGATCTTTACGACGGCTTTTTCCTCCCCGACGGCCGCTTCCTCTGCGTCGTCGGCGACGTCTCCGGCAAGGGCGTCTCGGCCGCCCTGTTCATGGCCGTCACCGCCACCGGCCTGCGCGCCCTCGCTCCCACCGTTTCGGATCCGGGCGAGTTGATGACGCGCCTCAATCGCCTCCTCTGCGAACGCAACGACACCCTGCAGTTCGTCACCGCCTTCGCCGCGCTCCTCGATCCGCGCACCGGCGAGATCGCCTGGACCAACTGCGGCCACCCTTCGCCCCTCCTGCATCGCGCCGATGGAAGGGTCGAGGTGCTCGACGGCCCGCGCGCCACGCCCCTCGCCGTTTTCGAAACCAATCAATACGGCACCTGCCGCGCCCGCCTCGGGGCTGGCGACACCCTGCTTATCTTTAGCGACGGTGTCACCGAGGCCCTGAATGCCGCCGAGCAACTCTATGGCGACTTTCGCCTGCAGGCCTTGCTCGCTGGCAAGGCCCTCCCGTCCGCCGCGCAGGCTCTCGAGACCGTCTTGGCCGATGTCCTCGCCTATCAGGAGGCCGCGCCTCAGGCCGACGACATCACCCTCGCCGCCCTGCGCGTGGCCTCGTCGTGAATCCCCTCGAACGCCCATCTGGGTGAAGATGGCTGGGCTTACGTAGTGATCTATTACTAGGCCTGTTCATACGGTATTCCTTGCCTGCCTAGGGTCCGGCCCTCAGTGTCTGGCTTACAGTCGTTTTACCTATGAGCTGCCGTCGCCGTCGTCGCCCCATGCGTCGTCAACCCGTCTTCCCACGGTCGCGCGGCTCCGCCTGCGCGCTTGCCCTGCTCGCGGCGATGGTCGTCGCGGCCCGCGGCCAGTCGACCTTTCAGGAAACCTTCACGGGCACCAGCGCCTACGGCTGGCATTTCGGCGGGCTCGGAAGCTCCACCGCGCCCTATCTCACCGCCGGCGTGGTTTCCGGGGACGCCGTCGGCTCAGGCTGGTTGCGCCTCACCAACAACACGAACAACCAAGCCACCTACGCCCTCCTGGACACTGAAATTTTTTCCGTGGGCGCCCAGATCCAGATTTCGATGGAGTATGCCTTCTGGGACGACGCTCGCCCCACCCAGACCCGGGGGGCCGACGGCATCACCTTTTTCCTCGTGGACGGCAGCGTGGACGCGGCCTCGTTTCAGCCCGGCTCCTACGGCGGTTCGCTTGGTTACGCCCCGCTCGACACCGATGGCAACGGCTCCGTCGATTCCGCCGGCATGGCCGGCGCCTACCTGGGTTTTGGCTTCGATAACTTCGGCAACTACGCCGGCGCCACCGAGGGCCGCTCCGGAGGCCTCGGCACCACCTATGCCGGCTATGCCAACCGCGTAAGCGTCCGCGGCCCCGACGATGGCGACGGCAACAACGCCACCGGCTGGGAATTCATCGAAGCGAGCTCTCCGCTGCAGAGTCTTTCGGGCGGCGGCCAGATGGACTTTCCCAACAACACCACCCGCCCCGGCCAGACCGGCGTGGATTATCGGTCCTTCCGGCTTACCCTCGACGCCAGCAATCTGCTCGTCGTCGAGATGAAGTTTGGCGCCTCCTCCGATTACATCGTCGTTTTCGAGAGCGACCTCTCCTCCTACGCGCGCCCCGACTCGTTCAAGATCGGCTTCACCGGTTCCACCGGCGGCGAGATGGAGATCCAGGAGATTCGGAACGTCTCCGTCGTTTCCACTCCCAACGCCACCATCGGCGGCTCCTACGAATGGGACGACGGCAAATACCAGATCGCTCCGGTCGACGACGACTGGGGCTCCACCGCCGGAGGCGAGGCCAACGCCAACTGGTTCTCCCTCAGCGCGCTCAACAACAACAAGACGCCCTTCGCCGACTCCGACATCTTCTTCGGTAGTCGCCCTGTCATTACATCCGCCGGCGCCGCCGCGCGCCCGAGCCCCTACGCCAGCGTCCAGACCGTCAACCTCGCCCAGAACGTCGAGGTCCGCTCCCTCAACTTTAACACCAAATACGACTACCAGCTCGGCGGCCCCGGCACGATCACCCTCGGCGACACCGGCAAGGCCGGCACCCCCTCGATCAACGTCACCGACTCGATTGCCAACCCTCGCTTCCACCGGATCGACAACGCTCTCTCCGTCGTCGAAAACCTCGCCGTAGCCAACGAGTCCCACTCCGCGCTCACCCTCGACGGCGCCGTCGCGCTCGGCTCCAACACCCTCGCCACTTCCGGCGCCGGCTACACCAATCTCAACGGCGTCGTCACCGGCTCCGGCCCCCTCGTCGTGAACGGCGCCGCCCCCAACGGCCGCGACAGCACCGGCATCGTCACCCTCAAGGCCGACAACTCCTCCGCCTACACCGGCGCCATCACCGTCAACGGCGGCCAGCTCGTCGCCCTCCACAACGGCGCCCTCGGCGACACCTCCGCCGGCACCACCGTCACGGCCGGCGGCACGCTCACCTTCCGCGGCGGCATCTCCACCGCCGAACCGCTCACGCTCTCCGGCTCCGGCACCTCCCTCAGCGAGGCCGTAAACGCCGCCGCCGTCTACAACGACGGCGGCGACAACACCCTCTCCGGCTCCATCACCCTCGCCGCCAACAGCTCCATCCACTCCCGCGCCGGCAACCTCTCCATCACCGGCTCCATCGGCCAGTCCGGCGGCGCCCGCTCCCTCACCAAGACCGGCGAAGGCGTCGTCACCCTCGGCGGCTCTTCGGCGTCCTACACCGGCTCCACCATCGTCACCGACGGCGCCCTGCGCGTCGCCGACGCCGCCGCCCTCGCCGGCGGCTTCTCCACCGACGGCGGCACCGGCGGCAACCTCGCCCTCGGCGGCGGCGTGCTCGAGATCGCCACCACCGCCGCCTTCGCCCGCCAGGTCGGCACCGGCGCCGACCAGGTCTCCTGGACAGGCGACGGCGGCTTCTCCGCCTACGCCGGCGACCGCACCGTCTCGCTCGCCAATCCCGCCGGCGTCGCGGGCGGCCAGTTGACCTGGAACGCCGGCGGCTTCGTCTCCACCGGCAGCGCCCTCCTCCTCTCCTCGGAACACTCGGGTTCCACCATCACCCTCGCCAACGCCATCGACCTCGCCGGCTCCTCCCGCGAGGTCCGCGTCGCCGACGGTTCCGCCTCCGTCGACGGCGTCCTCTCCGGCAACCTCACCAACGGCGGCCTCGTCAAGACCGGCGACGGCACCCTCAACCTCGCCGGCGCCGGCAACACTTACTCCGGCGCCACCCGCATCGACGCCGGCTCCCTCCGCGGCAACATCTCCACCGGTTCCAACATCGAGCTCAACGGCGGCGTTCTCGAACTCTCCGCCAACTACGTCTCCGCCCTCGGCACCGGCGCCGGCCAGCTCCAGTGGACCGGCGGCGGCGGTCTCGCCGCCCTCTCCGGCGGCGTCTCGCTCAACGTCAACGGCAACGGGACCTCCACCACGCTCACCTGGGGCGCCGGCAATTTCGTCGCTTCCGGCCAGACGCTCGTTCTCGGCTCCGCCGGTTCCGCCGGCACCCTCTCCATCGCCAACAACCTCGCCCTCGGCTCCTCCGCCCGCACCGTCCGCATGCAGAACGGCTCGGCCGACATCGACGCCCAGTTCGACGGCGATCTCTCCGTCTCCACCGGCGGCTCCCTCCGCGTCGAGGGCGCCGGCACCCTCGCGTTTTCCTTCAACAACGCGGCCTTCAACCAGGCGCTCACGATCAACGGCGCCGAATTCCGCATGGTCGGCTCCTCCGATCTCGGCTCGATGACTTCGCTCTCCGTCTCCGGCGGCGGAACCTTCAAGGTCGACAACGGCGCCACCAACGACACCTCCCGTCTCTCCAACTCCCTCCCGGTCAGCCTCAACGGCGGCAACCTCGCCTACCTCGGCAACACGGGGAGCAACTCCAGCGAGACCATCGGCGCGCTCTCCCTCGCCGGCGGCGCCAACGCCGTCCAGGTGGCCCGCGGCGGCACCCAAACCGCCACCCTCACCGTCGCGAGCCTTTCGCGCTCCGCCACCGCCACCTTCGACTTCTCCCGGCCCAACACCTCGTCGAGCCTCGCCTTCGGCACCACCAGCCCGACCCTCGACGACGGCATCCTCGCCTACGGCACCGTCAACGGTTCCGACTTCGCCGGCCTGAGCGGCTCCACTCTCGTCGCCTATTCCGGCTACGACACCGGCGCGCAAACCGCCTGGACCTCCACCGCCGACAACGCCGCGCCCGCCGCCGACCAGACCCTCTCCGCCGCCCGCACCATCAATTCCCTCAAGCTCGCCGACGGCATCGACGTCACCCAGGCCGGCTTCACGCTCACCCTCCAGTCCGGCGGCCTCCTTTCCACCGGCTCGACCACGGGCGTCACCATCTCCGGCGGCACCCTCACCACCGGCAACACCAACGAGCTCGTCGTCCACGCGCACAACACCAGCTCCGCCGGCACCACCCTCTCCTCCACCATCACCGGCTCCGGCGGCCTCACCAAATCGGGCTCCGGCGCGCTCACCCTCTCCGGTTCCGCCAACAACACCTACACCGGCGCCACCACCGTCAACGCCGGCCGCCTCGACCTCGCCAAGACCGGCGGCGCCGTCGCCATCGCCGGCAACCTCGTCGTCGGCGACGCCTCCGGCACCGACACCGTCAAATTGCTCGGTTCCGAGCAGATCGCCGACACCGCCACCGTCACCCTCCGCGGCGGCACCCTCCTCAACGACAACCACCAGGCCGTCCTCGATCTCAATGGCTTCACTGAGACCTTCGCGACCCTCAACGTCACCGGCAACAGCGTGGTCGATTTCTCCGGCGGGGCGCCCGACGCGCCCTCCTTCCTCGTTGTCGACGCCCTCGGCATCGCCACCGACGCCATCCTCACCATTCGCGACTGGATCGACGCCGCCGACTACTTCCTCGTCACCAAGAGCGGTCTCGATACCACGACAGAGCAGGACAACATTTCCCGCGTGATCTTCGACGGCTACGGCCCCGCCGTCTGGGAGGACTACAGCTCCGATTACTACATGATCACGCCGCACGTCCGCCCCGTGCCCGAGCCCGCCACCTACGGCGCCCTCGCCCTCGGCGGCCTCCTCGGCTTCTCGCTCACCCGCCGCCGCCGCCGCGCTTGATCCATGTTCAGGTGGACGGGCGGGTCCCTCCGCCCGTCGTTCGCGGGAAGCGCGGCGGGCGCAGGGACCCGCCCGCGCCGTCCTTTGGCGCTTCAAAGAAGCTCGTGCGACGTGGCCTGTGCGTCCCCGCCCATGTCGGGGAATGCGTCGTTGGTTTCGACGCTCGCCGGTCGCCGTTTTTACCAACCGCTCGCGGCGCCCCCGCGCGCCTGGGCGCCGCCGAGGTTCGCCTCGATGCGCTCGTAGACCTTGCGCGAGAAATCTTTGTCGCCCGCCACGTCCACGCGGATGCCCAGCTCGGTTTGCTTGCTGTTTACCTCCTTGATCGACACCCGGACCTTTTCGTCCATCGGCGTCCGCGCGGCGAGCTCCGCGGAGAACGTCTTGAGTTCCTTCTTCACCTCAAAGAGCCCGAGCTGCTTGAACGCCTGGCTCGTCGCCGCCGCCGTGCGCGGCGAGTCCGCGTTCACCAGCATGCGAAATTCGCCCGCCACGTAGGTCGCCTGCATGTCGCCCTCTTTGTCGAGCGACACGGTCGAACAGCCTGCGGCGAAAAGAGCGGCGAGACCGGCGATAACCAAGGTGCGAGCGGAGAAACGTTTGTTCATGGCGTGGATTCGGACCGCCGCTTCTGCGTTCGGTGCCCCGCCGCGTCAACTTTCCCGCGCGAGCCCGCGCCAGGTCGTTTCTCTGTCTTTCCCGAACTCCCCGGCGTCATTTTAGGCTTTTTTCGCCACCCGCCCGCGTCCCATCCTCCCCGCCTTATGTCGCAACCACTCGTCGGCCTCATCATGGGCAGCACCTCGGACTGGGAGACCATGCAGCATGCCGCCGCCACGCTCGAAAAGCTCGGCGTGCCCTACGAGAAGGACGTCGTCAGCGCCCACCGCACGCCCGACAAGATGGCCGACTACGCCAAGACCGCCGAATCGCGCGGCCTCCGCGTCATCATCGCCGGCGCCGGCGGCGCCGCCCACCTCCCCGGCATGACCGCCGCCTTCACCGCGCTCCCCGTCCTTGGCGTCCCCGTCGAGAGCCACAGCCTCAGGGGCCAGGACAGCCTCCTTTCCATCGTGCAAATGCCCGGCGGCGTCCCCGTCGGCACCTTCGCCATCGGCAAGGCCGGCGCGATCAACGCCGCCCTCTTCGCCGCCGCCATCCTCGCCGGCACCGACGCGAAAATCCGCGCCGCCCTCCACGCCTTCCGCGCCGCCCAGACCGAGACCGTCCTCGCCGCCAAGCTGCCCTGATACCAGAACAGCAGAACGAAAGCGGGCAGAACGACAGAAAGATTTTGGCCCCGGACACATCCCCGCTCCGATCTTTCGCCCTTTAATCACGTTTCTTCTGTCGTTCCGTCGCTCTGTCTTCTGTCGCTCTTCCTCTCCTCCTTCTCATGTTCCCTCCCGGCAAAACCCTCGGTGTCCTCGGCGGCGGCCAGCTCGGCCGCATGTTCGCTCACGCCGCCGAACGCCTCGGCTACCGCGTCCACATTTACGAGCCCTCCGTCGATTCTCCCGCCGCCGAGGTCAGCGCCCACGCCGTCCACGCGCCCTATACTGACCTCGCGGAACTCGAGGCCTTCGTCCGCGCCTGCGACGTCGTCACCTACGAGTTCGAAAACATCCCCTGCGATCCGCTCTGGCGCCTGGAAAACGCCGGCGTCTACCACCCCAAGTGGCAAATCCTCGAGGTCGCGCAAAACCGCCTCCGCGAGAAAACCTGGCTCCGTAAAAACGAGTTCCCGCACGTCCGCTTCGCCGAGTGCGAATCCACCGGCGACCTCGCCGCCGCGATCCGCTCCATCGGCCTCCCCTGCGTCGTGAAAACCGCCGACTTCGGCTACGACGGCAAGGGCCAGCAAAAAGTCACCGACGAGGCCTCCCTCGCCCGCGCCGTCGCCGCTTTCAAGGGCCAGCGCGCCGTCGTGGAGCAATGGGTGGACTTCAAGTGCGAGCTCTCGGTCATCGTCGCGCGTTCCGCGACCGGCGAAACGCGCAGCTTCCCCGTCGCGGAAAACATCCACACGAAGCACATCCTCGACTTTTCCATCCTCCCCGCGCGCGTTGCGCCCGAGCTCCAGGAAAAGGCCCGCCTCCTCGCCGAAGCCATCGCCGAGCGCCTCGGCCTCGTCGGCCTCCTCGCCGTCGAGCTCTTCCTCACCGACCGCGGCGACATCCTCGTCAACGAAATGGCTCCGCGCCCGCACAACAGCGGCCACTGGTCCATGGACGGCTGCGTCACCTCGCAATTCGAGCAACACGTCCGCGCCATCGCCGGCCTCCCCCTTGGCGATGTCACGATGACCGCCCCCGCCGCCGTCATGGTGAACATTCTCGGCGACGCCTGGAAATGGTCCGGCGACCAATGCGTGGGCGAACCCGACTGGGCAGCGATCCTCGCCGAGCCTCGCGCCCACCTCCACCTTTACGGAAAGAAAGAGCCCCGCCCGGGCCGCAAGATGGGACACTTTACCGTCACCGGCGACACCACCGAGCACGCCTTCGAGACCGCCCGCCGCCTCAAAACCGCGCTGCAAGGGTAGGGGAGCGCGTAACTCCGTATCCCACGTCCGTCTTCCCCTGTGTAGCACGTCCGTTCCCGGACGTGTCCCGTGTCTCCCCGTGCATCCATGATCATGGCGGCCATGTCCAAGCGCCCGCCCGCTTTC
>CAMLNJ010000011.1 GCA_946481225.1 uncultured Verrucomicrobiota bacterium
TCGGGGGCCTGCTCGGACGCCGGCATCGTTGCAACCGCGGCTGCGGGCTTGGGCGCTTCGGGGAAGTTCTCCGGATCGATGTCCGAAGCCTCGATCTCCCGCTTGCGCGCCTCGACCATCGGCGGCGGGCAGAAAAGCGAGCCATCGACGAACTCGGTCACATAGCCCTCTTTCACGAGGTAGCGCAGATCACCCTTCAAACGGGTAAGCTTCTCCTGCTCCTCGGCCGGCACCGGCTCGGGCGCCTGGCCCTCGGCGGGCGCGGAACGCGGGGCAAGGCCGAGCAGACGCTGGGCCAGCTCGCTTTCCTTCACCATCGGATTGCTCTCGATGAAGGCGATGAGGGCGCTAAGCGATTCGGAGAAAACTTGGCCCGGCACCCGGAAGCGACGCTTCACCGCGCACACGTAGCTGATGCCCTTCGAGCCCTTCTTGAAAATCGTGAAGTGCTCGCGACGCAGGCGGCCGCGGAGGGCGTTGGCCGTATCGAGCGGGAAGCGGCGCTGGGCGGCCAGCGCGCCCTCGACAGCGCGGCGGATTTCGCTCGAGGCCGGCACGTTTTCGAGGATGCGACCGGGGAAACGCAGCTGCTCGACGGTGCGGACAACACGATCACGGGCGGTCGTGAGCAGATGCTGGCGCGCCTCCTCGATCGTGTCGAAAGAGGGACCAACGGGAACGACCTCGGCCGCGGGCGCCTCGGCAACCGGAGCGGCCTCGCCCTCCGCGGACGCGAGCGGGGCGGCCGCCTCGGCGGCGGGCTTCGCGGCGGCGGCCCCCTTGGCGGGAGCCGTCTTCCATGTGTATCGGGTGGCCTTCTTCATCTTCTCGAGCCACTGGGCCACGACCTCCGGGTCGCGCACGGTCTCGATCTTCGATTTGTAGGCCTCCAGCGGCATGCGGATATTCGCCGCGTGGTGCTGAGCCACGATCTGGTTGTAGCGGTGGTAATTCGGCGGCGCGAGCAAGGCGCCGCTGATCGTGCAGCGATTGACGACTTGGAAATTACCCTTGGGCGGATCGACCTCGACCTCCGCGGTGTCGAAAAATTGGCCGAGGTGTTTTTCCAGCACATGGGCGATGGCCGCGTCCTCTGTCTCGAACGGGATGCCGTCCGGCACCGAGATGAAAAAGGGCGCGGGCTTCACCGACGGCGTGGCGTGCGACTCCCCGGACCCATCCGCGGAGGGAGCGGCGGGCTTGGCGCCGGGGGCGATACGTTGAACCACCGCGACGAAGCGGTCGTTTTTCTCGACCACCGATTTCGCGATATAGAACAGCTCGAAGGTGCGGCAGGACTTCCGAATCGCGTCGGAGAGGACCTTGAAGCTGCCGTCTTCCGGATAGAAGGTAACGGAGAAAAAGGGGCTGATGTAGGGGCCGGCAGGCTCACGCGGGGGACCGCGGAAGTCGCCGCGACCACCACCCTGAAAGCCGCCCTCGCGGCGCGGGCCGCGGGTGTCGTCGCGACGGCCGCCCTCGAAACGAGGCCGGTCGCCAAGGGGACCGCCCCGGTCGTCGCGGCGATCACGCGATTCGGGACGAGGCGCTCCACCGGGCGCGGCGGGAGCCGACTCGGGCGCTCCGCCCGGCGCGGACGCAGGACGGCGAAAATCACGACGGTCGCGACGGGCCGGCGCCTCGCCACCGTCACGGCGAGGACGATCATCGCGGCGGTCCGGGCGTGCTCCGCCACCGCCGCCGGGGGAGGACTTATCCTGGGACCAGGAAGTGCCGAAGCTGAACCCCTGCAATTGGGAGAGGTCTAGCTTGTTGAGCCCATTGTCGGGCGTTTGCGGGGAGGGCGTCTCGTCCATGCGGTGAAAGCGGGCGTCTCGGAAGCCGGCGGGCGTTGGTGGGCTGGAGGGCAGATAAAGCCTGCGCGGGAGGCACAGGTCGTGCCAGCTTCGCGGCGACTTACCCGCAGGCAAGCCGTTTCCCGTGGGCAAAGATGGCGTTTCGATTCCGCATGGCACCGCGTCCCTCCGGGGCTGTCCCTATCCGTCTCACAAAAATCTTCCCATGTCCGCCCTCAAGAGCAGCATCGACGCCCCCATTTCGTCCGTGAGCCAACACCCTTGTCGTCCCTCCCCTTCCGGCCTCCGGCGTTACCGTCGCCACCTGCATCACCTGTTGCGGGCGCGCTGGCACCTGTTGGGCGGATTCGCGGCCGGCTTGGTCTTTTCGATGAGCACCGGCGCCGGTTTGCCGCTGGCGATCCATTATTTGCTACCCGTCTTCTTTAACGAGCCGTCGAAAGTGGACCCAGACGTCGTGCATTACGCCACGCTCGCGTTTGGAGAAGATTATGTGGGGCCGCTGCTCATCGCCGCCTGCATCGGCCTTCCATTGGTGTTCGCCCTGCGCGGCCTCGCCGCGTTCGCCAATCGCTACCTGATCAACAAGGCCGGATTCCTCGTTCTCGAAGGCCTGCGTGTCGAAGCCTACCAACGCCTGCTCTCCCTTCCGCTCTCCTTTTACGGGAAAAACAAGGCCGGCGACCTGAACGCCCGCCTCATGAGCGACACCGACAAGCTCAAGCTCGTGATCGTGAAGGTGGGCGGCGAAATCGTCACGCAACCGCTCACCTTGCTGTTTGCGATCGGCACCCTGATCACCCTCTGCATCAACCACCGCAGCATGCTCTTCGCGTTGATCGCCGCGCTCAGCGTGCCGCTTTGCGTCCTGCCGATCCGCTATATCACCCGCAATCTCGTGAAGCGTTCCCGCCAAGTGGCCGCGCGCAGCGGCGACCTCGCCGCCGTCGCGATCGAAACGCTCCAGGCCCCTCTGGAAGTCCAGGCCTACAACCTCCAGGACCGCCAGCATGCGCGCTTCACCGAACGCATCCGCGAGATCTTCAAGCTATCGATGAAGACGGTGAAATACCAGGCGATGACCACCCCCATCATCGAGTTCGTCTCGGTCTGCGGCTTCGTCGCCGCCATCTACTTCGGCACCCGCCACGGGATGACCTACGCCAGCTTCTTCGCGCTCACGATGGCGCTCTACCTCAGCTACGAGCCGGTCAAAAAGCTCAGCGCCGTCCACAATATCCTCAAAAACGGCGAAGCCTCCTTGGAGCGCCTCGAATACATTCTGGACGCGGAAGACTCGGTGCCGCAGCCGGCCTCGCCCGTTCCGCTGCCTGCCAAACCGCTGGACCTCGTCTTCGATTCCGTCGATTTCACCTACGACGCCCGCGGATCCCAAAACTCCGCCAAGGTCCTCGGCACGGCGGCGCTCAAAGGGATTTCATTGCGCATCGCTCCGGGAGAAACCGTCGCGCTCGTCGGCGCCAGCGGAGCCGGAAAATCCACGTTCATTTCCCTCATCCCCCGCTTCTACGACCCCTCCGCCGGGCGCCTCACCCTCGCCGGCGTCGATCTCCGCGACTTGGACAAAAACTCGCTGCGCCAGCTCATCGCGATCGTCCCCCAGGTCCCTGTCCTCCTTAACGCCACGCTCGCCGAAAACATCCGCCTCGGCCGCCTCGATGCCAGCGATGCCGAAGTCGAGCAGGCGGCCCGCCGCGCCCATGTGCATGAATTTATCTCCGCCCTCCCCGAAGGCTACTCCACCTTGGTCGGCGAACGAGGCAACACCCTCTCGGGCGGCCAGCGCCAACGCATCGCCATCGCCCGCGCCTTCCTGAAAAACGCGCCGATTCTCATCCTCGACGAAGCCACCTCCGCGCTCGACTCCGAAAGCGAGGCCATGATCCAACAGGCCCTGCGCGAACTCATCCAAGGCCGCACCACCTTCATGATCGCGCACCGTTTCAGCTCGATCCGCCACGCCACACGCATCCTCGTCTTCGATCACGGCCGCATCGTGGCGGACGGCCCCCACGAGAAGATTCACGCCACCAGCCCCGTTTACCGAGACCTCTACAACCATCAAATGCTCGGCCCCGCCCCTACCCTGTCCTGATGCATATCCTCTACACCACCGTCTGCAACGACCGCTACTCGAACGCCCTCGCGCTGCTGCTCTGGTCGATCAAACGGCACAACCCCGGATTCGCCCACCCGCTGAAGGTCTACCACAAAGGCGACCTCACGGCGGAAAACCAAGCCCGCCTACGCGACCTCTACCCGGCTATTTTCTACGAGAACGTCGCGGCGGAAAACTATCAGGGGAAGATCCCGCACTACCTCGCCTTGGAATGCTTCCGCGAAGTGGAGCCGGACAACGTGGTGTTCATCGACAGCGACATTCTCTGCTTGGGCGACATCTCCGCCCTGAGCACGCTCGATCACCCCCTGAGCGCGGCGTGGGACTACGATCTCCGTCTCTCCACTTTCCTTCGCCTCCCCTCTCCCTTTTCGCGCGTGGCCCGTTTGAACACGGGCGTCTTCGCCCTGAACCGCACCTACCGCACCCGGGAGATCTACAACGCCCTCTACGCCTTGGTGGAGCAGTTCCCGGACCGCCGCATCAAGGGCAGGCCGTGGAGCGACCAAGGCGTCGTGAACACGTATTTCAAATACGCCCCGAAGCAGGTCCTCCCCTACTACTACAACGCGCGCAAAAACCTTTTCGCGAACCACGTCTTCGCGAAAGGCGAGGAAAACGCCCTCCGCGGCGTGCGCCTCCTGCACTACGGCGGCAGCTTCAAACCCTTCCTGGGCGGCCTGAAAAAAGCGCGGCCTGACAGCAAGCATCACAAGTATTCGAAGCTACACCAAGTCTACTACGACCACTGGGCCCTCATGACCGCCGAACTCGGCGTGGACTGGAAGCTGGAATAAGCGACTCGCGCTGCCAGGCCGGAAAACCCGGGCGCGATTCGATGGACTCCGGGGCTTCGTCGATCAAGGCGCTCGCCATGATATGACTTGGATTTTCGGGAGCCCACCAAGCGTCCCTCAATCATGCGGATTCACCATCTGATCACCAAATCCCGCGGCGGGGCCGCCCACGCCACCGCGCGCATTCACGCGGCCCTGCTCTCGGCCGGGGTCGAATCCACCGTGTTCTTCTCCGACGGGGAGCCGCGTGGAGCCGGCTGGCGCAGGGAAATCGGCCCCGCGCGCAAGACCCTCCGGAGTCGTATCCTCCGCCTGCTCCTTAGCCTGGCCCGTCGAGCCCGCACCGAACAGTTCACGCTCTCCCATTGCGGGGTGCGCGCCACCCTGCCTGGCAATCTTTCTGACTGCGACATCCTCCAGATCCACTGGCTGGGCGACCACCTTCTGGATCTCGACCATCTGTCCTCCGCATTGCGCACCGGCCTGCCCGTCGTTTGGCGTCTGGCGGATCTCAATGCCATCACCGCCGCCTGCCATTATCCGGGCGACTGTCGCCAGTATCTCGATCCTGCCGGATGCAAGCGCTGCCCCTTTCTCGCTCCAGGCCTGGGCGATCTGCTCACCCGAGGCTCCAACGCCGCCAAAGCCCGTTTCTTTCAAAAACATCCCGTCCATCTTGTCGCCATCAGCGACTGGGAACTTGATCTGGCGCGGCGTTCAGCCTTGGGCCGGCTCGCCCGGTCGATCAGCCTGATATATAATCCGTTCACCCCCGCCTCCGGCAAAGAGCCGCCGGCGCGCGAGGAAGCGCGTAGGCGACTCGGCTTCGAGGAGGGCTTCCGTTGGATCTGCTACGGAGCGGAAAACGCCGGCAACGCCCGCAAAGGCATCGATGATTTCATCGCCGCGGTCCCGATCCTTCGCGCCCGGCGCCCCGATCTTCGCTTCGCCGTCGTGGGCGGCGGTGAGAACCATCCGGCGCTTCGCGCCTTGGCTCCCGGTCTCGACCTCCTGGGCCGCCTCGAGCCCGAACGGCTCGACCTCGTGCTTGCGGCCTGCGACGTATTCGCGATGCCCACCCGCGAGGAAGCCCTCGGCCAAATGGGACTCGAAGCGATCGCCCAAGGGACCCCGACCGTCTGCTACGCAAACTCGGGGCCGTGCAGCTACGTCGTGGACGGCGTGACGGGCCGTCAGGTCGCCTCCCGCGGGCCTGCGGCTTTCGCCGAAGGCGTGCTCGACGTCCTGGCCGAGCCCAGGCGTTACGCCCAAGCCTCCGTGCGATCCGCGTATCTAGGCGCTCTTCAGGAAAAATTTTCCGCCCAAGGCCAGACCGACCGCTACGTTTCGTTGTATCGCGAGCTGTGCGCCGGCGCGCCCGTCCGTCCGGGTTCCTAACCGTGCCGATCCGGCGCTAGCCCTCGCGACTATCGCCGATTCCTGGGGCAAAAACTCGGCTCGGCGGAGACGGGAACCCAAGCTCGGCCAAAACGCGAAAGGCGGTGAGCCGGAAGCCCATGCCGCCTTCCGCAACGCCGCCTAATCCAAGGCCTCCCGCCACATCGCCTCGATCCGGCTCTTCACCGCCACCCCGCCGGTGACGAGCGAAGCCCGAAAGTCGGCGCGAGCCCGCTCGTCGAGGAGTTCCTCCAACCCCGGGGGACATCCCTTTCCCGAATCTACATCAAGTATTCGCGGCTCGACGCGGTAATCCCGATAGGCGAGCGGATACTTGTGGCTCCAACTGGTGCAGCAGACCGGCACAGCTTGCGCGAGCGCGCTGATCACCCCGTGGAATCGGGATGACACCAGCGCCGCAGCCGCGCCGATGATCGCCTTGACCTCCAAGGCGTCCCGCGGATCGACACACTCGGCCCCCGCCGCTTCGGCGATCCGGCGGCACAGCGGAAGGTCCTCGTTTCCGCCATGGTTCAAAATCACGACAGGTTTGCCGGTCAGCCCGAATTCCCGCGCCACGCGAATCATGAAACTCTCGTAGTTTGCCGCCACTGCGCCGCCCGCGTGGGTGGTCATGCGGACATTTGGAATCACCACCAAAGCGCCGGACCTCGCTTGAGCCCTCGCCCGTTCGTCCGGAACGCACAGCGCGGTGAAATCTGGCGCGCAGCGCAGCTTGGGGAGGTCGCCCACCACGCCGCGGGCGTGCTTCAACGACACCTCTTCACGGGCGTAGATCAGATCCGCCTGCTCCGCCACCAGCCGGAAGCGCTCCTGCGCCAGCGGTTGCTCGAACGGCCCAAGCGCCTGCGGCAGAAACACCAGTCTGGCGCCGCGCTTTTTGAGCGCGCGATAATGATCCGCCAGCCTCCGGTTTTTCTCGGCCGAGCTACGCGGGTTTATCCAAGGATCGCCAAAACCATAGCCCGCCGCGTCGAGCACGACATCGCCCTGCGCGGGTCCGTAGAGCCCGAAACGGTTGATCACCGTCGCCGGCAGCACATGGCGCAGCCTTACGCCCGCGACCTTGTCGTCGCTCAACCGTCCCGCCATTCCGAGTTCACGAATCCGCCCGGGATTCTGAGCGCCCAGCCCGAAAACCACCCGCGCCGCGGGCCGGACCGCGCGCACCCGCTGGAGGACCGCGTGCAGCATCAGCTCCGCGCCTTTGTTCTCGAAGCCCGTGTTGTCGATTCGGATGATCATGAACAAAGGCTATTGATTGTAGGAACGGGCGGCGTCCAAGGACTTCTTCTGCGAAAAAGGAATAAGCCCGTCGGGGTCCGCATGCCCCGCCATGATGAACATCACGCAGCGCTGATAGGCCGGCAACGCCAGCTCCCGGGCCAGTTCCGCCTCCTTCTCCGCGATGTCGGGCCAGTTGACCGAGCAGCTCGAGAGGCCCAGCGTTTCCAACGCCAGCATGAACTGCATGGCGGCCAGGCTGCCATCGATATAGATGAGATGACGATCACGCTCCTCGGCATAGGCGCTGACGTCGCCGATCACCGCGACCACCAACGGCACCTCGGCGGAAAAGCCGCTCGCGCCCGGCGGCAGGGCCGCCAAACGGCGCCGACGCTCGGGATCGTCGTAGCAGCGAAAAAAGAAAGGCTGGCGATTGCACGCGGAGGGGGCTTGCAGCGCGGCGAGGATCGCCTGGTCCACCAAGGCGCGATCCACCGGGGTGGGCAAAAACTGGCGCACCGATCTCCGCCGTCGGCAAAGGGCGAAAAAATCCTCGTAACCGACCTTGCTGTCGGCGGCGTCGCGCCGCGCATAGGGCACCGAGCGACCTTCGTCCGAGGTGTCGCACCCTCGCCCGGAGGCCGGCGCGGCGGCAAACGTCGCCCTCGCATGATCGACCTCCGCGTCCGGGGCGGTCACACGCCGAAAATAAAGTTCCAACACCTCCCGGCACCAACGGAGACTGCCGGCGTCCATGCGCCCCGCATCCAGCTCAGCCACATAGTCCCTCACCACCCCGCCCACATAATCCCGAGCGAAGACCGGCTTCGGATTCGGCATGCTGAGCCCCTTCTCCAGCCGATGAACGCCGCGTCTCAGCCGCGCGATGCGCGCATAGGAACCGCCATTGGCAACCGGGACATGCTGCCGCTTGGCCTGCAAGACCGCCTGCGCCTCGCGGCGAAACCGCTCGCTAAACAGACCGTAGTAGATCGCGCTGCCCCAGGCCGACCGGGCGCACCACGGCGCCAACACGCGTTCCTGCAGTTTGCGACAAAGCTTTTTCAAGGGTTTCACCTCCGCGAAGCCGAACGGACAAACGCCGCCAAATCCAGCCCGACTTCCAGCCCCGCCCCGGGGAGGCGCGTCGCTCCTCAGCCCCCGGGCTCCCGCACGAGCCCCGCCTGCCAGGCCGCGGGCGAACGCGCCGCGAGTTGCTCCGGCGAAATCCCGGACGCCTCCGCCCCGGTCGCGAGAGCTTCCCGCAACGCCGCCTCCAGGGCCTGCTCGCTGCCATGGGGGTAAACGAGCCCTAGCCGCCCTTCCCTCGCCGTTCGGCCGATATAACCAAAATCCGAGGCGATGATCGGCCTCCGCGCCCCGATGGCGTTCGCCAGTATGCCCGACGAGTATCTAAACTTCCGATACGGAACCAACACCCAGTCGCACGCCGAGAAATACTCCGGCAGTTCATCCGCCGGCACGAAGCGCTCGACCGCCCGCGCCCACCCGCCCGCCGCCAATTTGTCCAGCGTCGCCCGCTCCGCCGTGCCCAGGCGCCCGTTCGATCCCACGCGCAATAAAAAGGGCGCGCGCTCCGCCCCCGCGTCCGCCCCGCGCGTCAATCGCACGAAGGCCGCGAGCACGTCCGGCAGGCCCTTGCGCGGCTCCGCGCTGCCGAGGTGGAGAAAAATCGTCCTCCCTTCGGGCAGACCCAGCGCCCGCCGGGCCTCTTCGCGCGTCAGGCGCGGAGCCCGTTCCCAAGGATCGCTCAACTGGCGCCCCGGAATCCCCGCGTTCACGCGCGCCATCGACGCGACCGCCTCGTCCACGAGGAAATACAGCCCGCGCAGCAAACGCGCCCCCTCCGGCGTGCGCAGCCAGCGGTGCAGGCGCCCGCGCAGACGCCAGCGTTTGCCCAGCGGCGGCGCCCAACGCCACTTCGCGTCCAGCGCGTAAGGGTGAAACCAGATGCCTTCCACCCGCCCCTCCAACGCCCGGCGCACGCCCGCGTCCGCGTCCAGCAGTCCGTCCCAGAGCTTGTCGATGAACGCAAAAAACACCCGCTCCGCCCCGATCGCCTCGGCGCGCCGAGCCGCCTCCGCGACCAGTCCGCGCCCGCCTCGCTCGTTCGCTCCCGCGACACCCCAGTCCACGGATTCCCAGACGAGCCCGTGAGACGCCGCCTGGCTGCGCACGCGCGAATCGTCCGCCGAACCGAGCACCGAGACGCGCCGGCCCGCGCGCTGGAAGGCCAGAATGATCAGCACGAGCCAGAAGGCGTGGTGCCCGTCTACGTCCGGTTCGACGACCAAAACCCGACGCTCGCCCGCGGTGCTGGAAACGGAGTCGTTCACGCGCGCGACGCCAGCCTGGCGTAAAGCTTTACATACGCATCGGCGATCGCCGCGCGCGAATAGGTTCGAGCGTAGGTTCGCGCCCCCGCCTCCGCCAAGGCCGCCCGCCGATCCGGACGCGCCAGCAGCTCCGCCACCGCGCGCGCCAAGCTCGACGCGTCGTCCACCGGCGTAAGCAGCCCGTTTCCGCCGTCGGCGATCAACTCCGCCGGCCCTTGGGAGCGCGTCGCCACGATCGGGCAACGGTGAACCCACGATTCCAACACGATCGACCCGAGCCCCTCGTGGCGCGAGGGACAGACAAACACGTCCGCGGCGCGCATCAGCGCCGTCACGTCCTCGCGCCAGCCGAGGAAACGCACCCGCGACGCCAGCCCCAGCTCCGTGCAAAGCCGGCGCAGCGGCTCCTCCTCCGGCCCGCTCCCCGCCAACCAAAGAATCGCATCGGGGATCTCGGCCAGCGCCCGCAGCAAAACATCGAATCCCTTGTTCGCGTGCAACCGCCCCGCCGCGAGAATCAGGGGCCGGTCCGGCGGCGTCTCAAAGTCGGCGCGGCGCACCGGCTCGACCGGCGTCTCATCCGCGAAATTCGGAATATGGAAAACGCGTTCCTCCGGCATCCCGCCCTCCACCAAGTGCCGGCAAATGCCGCGCGTGATGCCCACCCAGTAGTCGGCGTGGCGATAAGACTTCAGGTCGTAGTAATGCCCCAGCCGGTTCACCAAGACGTAACGCCCCCGCCCTGGCGGCGTCGAAGCGCTCGCGCGCCCCATCCAGGTCATCACGATCTCCGGCCGAAACTCCGCCAGCGCGCGCCGATAGCGCCAGCGCCCGAAAAAATCCAAGGCCCCGCCAAAGCCGTGCCCGGAAGTCTCCACGCCGCCTCGCCGCAAGGTCTCGATACGATGCGCATGCGGCCGCAAGAACGCCCGCTGCACGAGCTCCGGCCGCTCCTGCAAGGCCAGCACGAGACGAGTATAGAAATTCTCCGCCCCGCCGCGCTCGGCACCCGCCAACACTTGGGCGACACGGATGGGATTCATGGAAGGAGCGACTGAAACGTAACCCAAAGAGCGTCCGCGCCGGAATCAGCGCATCGATCCGTCGAGCCGGATGTCCTGCGCCCAGACGTAATCATGCGAAAACGGAATCTGCAGCGACGCCTCGAGGATATACTGCGCGTAGAGCCGGGAATTCATCTCGCGGTGGAAAAAAGCGCGGGCCTTCGCCGCCCAGGCTCGGCGCTTCGCGTCGTCGTGGTGAAACTCCCGGATCAGCCGCAGCAACTCGTCCTCGGAACGGAAATACACCACGCTCTCGGCGGGCAGCAGGCTGTCGAAGCCGAGATTGCCGTGGGTGAATTGCAGGATGCCGTTGCCCGCCAGCTGCGCCATGCGCGCGGAGGAATACCAGTGGTGGACCTCCTGCCGATTGAGATTCAACCCCATTTTCGTAGCCGCCAGCGCGCGTTCGTAATCGCGCCCCCAGACCGGAGGTTCGCCGAAGCTGCCATGGGTCTTGAACACCAACTCGCCTCCGAGCTGGTCCTTGAGTCGCTTCACCATCGCGAGCCGCTCGGTGAACTCGTCGCTGTTGCTGCAAAAAAGCAGGTCCACCGGCAGGTCCGTGCGCACGGAGTTATCGAGCGTCTCCACCGAGGCGTCGACCGGATTGGGCATGTGGTAGACCCGTGCGCCCAGGCCCTCGAACATCTTCAGCTCGCGCCGACCGGTCGAGACGAAGATCGCGTCGACCACCGCCGCGCGGCGACGGATGCGCTCCACGTTGGAGGCCACGAAAAGCGGGTCGTTGTTGCAGTGCGCCACCGCGCAGCCCGGGCGCATGCGCTTGATCTCCCGCAAGGTCTCGTCGGCGATGATGTCGCAATGTCCGGCGATGACCAGATCCGGCTCCACCGCCTCCACCGTCTCCAAGAGACGACGGTTGGCCTTGCCTTCGCCAAGCGCGCGGACGCCGAAAGGCGCCTCGAAGGCGGCCACATCCCGATCGCTGAAGGTGACCGTGTAGTGGTCGTTCTTGATCAGTCCGAACGTGAGCTTCTGCGCCCAGCTCACGCGCGTCAGTCCATAGCGGCGGAGTTGTTGGTAGGCGACGTGGAGGACTCTCATGAAAAGACGCGCGCGAGGCGCGGAAAAACGCATGACGTGTCGCAGGCCGGCGCTTGAAGCAAGGCCTAGTTGCACGATACCCGGGGGCGCCGATCAGGAATGCGCACCACGCCGCGCCACGATCAACGGTGCCTCAACATGCCCAGGCGCCAGCGTAAAACCTTCGCCGCCCGCTCCGGATCGGCCAGATCCGCGGCGGTCCGCTCGATCCGGACCCAGCCTTTGAGCAATTTCGCGGCGATGCGGCGACGGGCCAGCGCAGGCAAAAGACCGCCCGGAAAAAACCACGCCGCATCGCCAAAACCGTCCACCAGATGAAGCGTCACCTCGCCCGCGGGCCCTCGGCGGGCCACGAGATTATGATCCAACAGCTCCCGCGTTATGATGCGGTGCTCCATCAAAAAACGGCCGAACTCATCGAAGGCCGCGCGAAATTCCGTCGGCAAGGCGCCATTGGCCAGCTGCTCGCGAACACTGCGCGCAATACGCCCGTCCGCATCGCGTATCAGATCGAGCACCAGGCCGGGGCCGAGATCGGTCGGAACCACGCCATAGACTCGGGGAAAATGGCGACCCATCCGCTCCGCGCCCAGATTCCGCTGCAACGCGCCCAGCTCCTTCAACTCGTCGGCGTTGTTATCGTATACGCGCCGGAACCGCATCGGCCAAAACCGGCGCCCATTCGCCTGCAGCACCGAGCTGCCATCCGTGCGCGCCACCTTCACGCAACGCTCTGGAAAATCCGGATGCACATAGCAGCGGCGGCGCCCGCCTACGCCAAAAGGCTGGAGCCCCGCCAAACGCAGCGGGAGCGGACCGGCGCCCGCACGAGGCGTCGCGTCCCCGGAACCGGATTTTTTTTCCTCGGTGGACATGGTAGGGACGGCAAATTCAATCGCGGGGGCTCGCGAGCAAATCACGATACACCGCAAGCGTCGCCTCGCACATCGCCTCGAGGGTAAACTCGCTCGGAATCTCCGCCGGCTCCGGCGCGTCGGCCAACAGCGCCCGCACCGTGCGCAACAAAGCCGCCTCGTCCCCCGCCGCCACGCGGCCCGCGGGAAACACCGCGCCCAACTGCTCCGCCACGCCTCCATGGTCGTAACCCGCCACCGGTCTGCCAAGCGCGAGCGCCTCGAGCGAGATTCGGCCAAAGGCCTCGGGCTGCCGCGAAAGCGAACAGGTGACGTCGCACACCGCCATCAACTCCCGCACATCCTCGCGATGCCCCAGCCAGACGACACGGTCCGCCACGCCGAGCTTCTCGGCCAGGGCGCGCAGCTGCGCCTCGTAGGCGCGCTTGTGGACATGCGTTTCCCCCGCCACGACGCCCCACGCGTCGACCCCGGCGGCCCGCAGCCCCCCGATGAGCCGAAGAAAATCCTCGTGCCCTTTCCAGCGGGTGATCCGGCCGGGCAACAAGATCGTGCGCCGGCCCTCCAGCTCCGGGTGCTCGCGCCTCCAGCGCTCAAGCCAGGCCGCGTCCGGCCGGTATCCCCGCGGGAACTCGGCCCGCGAGACGCCGCGATGAATCACACGCAAGCGCGCCGGATCGACCGAGGGATAATTTTCCCGCACGTAGTCGGCCACGCTCTGCGAGACCGCGATCACCCGCTCCCCGCGCGTCATCACCGCGGAATACCGGTTCACCGAGTAAAACCCATGCACCGTGCTCACCAAGCGGGGCCGCGAAGCCTGCGCCATGCCGCGCAACGCCCACCACGCCACCCAGCCCGGCACGCGCGAGCGGATATGCACGATGTCGGGCCGCTCCGCCTCCAGCACACGCCGCAGCGGCCGGATCTGCAACAAGGTGCCCAGGCTCTTGCGATGCACGGGCAGGGCGACATGCCGGGCCCCGCCCGCCTCCAGCGCCGCGACCTTGCGCCCTCCGCTGGAAACCACGACGGCCTCGTGGCCCGCGCCGACCAGATGCGCGGCGATCTCCAAAGTGCCGCGCTCCACGCCCCCGGAATTCAACTCGGGCAATATCTGCAAGACTTTCATCGTGAGGCCTCCCGCCGCGGGAACCAGCGCCCGGTTATCGCTTCGGCGCAACGCCCGGCCTCGTGAAACCGGACCGGCGACGCCTTCGGTTGATCGGGAAACCTCGCGGCCAGCCCCGCCGCGATCAGGCCTTCCACCGCGCGCGCCGGGCGCCCGCCGCCGCCCCGCCCCGCCGGCGGCGCCGGCAACACGCCCGTCTCCGCGCCCGCGGTCAGCGCCTCATGCACCATCGAAACGCTGTCCGCCGTCACCCATACCGTCATGGCGCGCGCCAGCTCCCCGGCGAGCCACCCAGGACCGGTCTGTTGATGCGGCATCTTCGTCACCCGAACATCGCGGGGAAGCGCAAGGCCGCCTAAATATCCCTCCGGCGTGCGCCGCGAGTCGGCCACGACCCACTCGAAATCGGGCCTCGCGGAGAGCGCGCTCGCGATCATCGGCCCGAGCGCCGCCCCGTCCCAGCCGTGGTGCTTGGACGGGCCGCCAAGCAAAACCAGCCCGCGCGCCTCCTTGACCGGCAAATCCTCGGGCACGCGATTCAACGCGCCCCGCGTCAACATCCGCCTCGCCGTATCCCCCGCTCCCTCGGGCACGTCGTGCCGCGGCACCAGCGCGAGATCGAACAGCGCCAAGGGCAGACTGGGGTTCATGATCACCACCGAGCGCGCCCCGAGCCGGCGGGCAGCCCACCAGAGCGGAAGATGCGTGCGATGCCCCGCCGCGATCACGAGCTCCGGCCTTCTCACATTGTCCGACGCGAACGCCACCGCCCGCATCCGCGTCCACAGGGGCGCCTTCGGGTCGAGCGTCACCACCTCGTGCGTCGCGCCGGTCCGACGGGCCAACGCCAATGCCAGCCCGACGCTTTGGTTGGCATGGCCCGGCCGGCCGTCCGACAGGACCCGTATGTGCCGCAAATCCGCGCCGCTCACGTTTGAACCTCCTTCGCCACGACCCAGCCCAACCCGAGCGCGCGCGCCGCCTTGCGCAGGCCCTTGGGCGCCGCCTTCGTCGCCACCACGAACTCGAGCGGCTGGCCATGCGCCTCGTCGACGCTCCGCAAAAACGCCTCGAATCCCTCGCCGCCGTATCGGTGGGACTCGTGAGCTCGCGCCGGGGCCGGCTGCGGCTCGGCCGCATCGGAGGCGAGCGCCAACTCGTAGTCCACGTCGTCGGGACTGGAGATCGGCTGGGCCGGCAGCCCTTGCGATTTTTCCACCCAGAGCAGCGCGCGTCGCCGCTTCGGCGCCGCGGCCTCCATCGAGCGCGGCGTCTTTCCCGGCACGACGTGCGGCTCGCGCCGGCGGATCTTCCAGCGGTCCTGCAACCAAAAGACGTCGGCCGGACTCTCCCGGATCATCTGCTCCAACAGCCTCATGACCCCCGCCGTCGACGGCTCGCCCGCCTCCAACGCGTGAAACTTCATCTCCCAACGCCCCGCGCCCGTCGTGCGCAAGGAGACGCCCACCACCGCCGCCCCGGTGCGGCGCGCGAGGATCGCAGGAATCGGCGTGCAACTCGTCAGACGCCCGAAAAACGGCACGAGCTCCCCCACCTTCCCCGCGCGCTGATCCGCCAGCACGCCCAGGACGCCGCCCTGCCGCAAAAAGGCCGCCATCCCGAGCGGGTTGTCCTTCTTCGAAAAGAGCCCCACGCCGCGCCCCGCCCGCGTCGCTTTCACCCGCTCGTCCATGATCGGGTTGTTGAGCGGTCGATAGACGGTCGCCCCCTTCACGCCCGGCGGCAAAAGCTTCGGAAACCACTGCGCCAGCGCCTCCCAGTTTCCCATATGGGCCAGGACGATCACCACGCCGCGCCCCCGCGCCAACGCCTCGCGGTAAACGATTTCATCCCGCACGAGCAAAGCCCTCCCCAAGGCGGCCTCTCCCATGTCCCCCGTGCGCAACGAACACAGCAGATTCGCCCCGCTGCGGCGAAACACCTCCGCGCCGAGCTCATCCAGTTCCCGCGGCGAACGCTCCCCTGCGAACGCGATGCGCAGATTGCGAATCACCATTCGCTTCCGCCGGGGCAGCAATCTGCAAGCGCAGGCTCCCGCCAGCCTGCCCGCGCCCGCCACCCACGAGAGCGGCAGCAGGCCCAGCATCGTCTCCATCGCCACATAGGCCGCCGTCTCCAGCCGCCACTGCAACCGCCGCGTCCATCGAGGCCGGCCGCGCGCGCGCGACCGCCTCTTGGGAGGCGCGGCGGAAATGGGAGTGGAGGATTCTTCGGCGGACATGGACCGGACGAGGCAAAGCAGTCGAGAGTTGGCCAAGCCCGCGCCTTCGGCAAGCCCGGGGAAAACCCGTGAAACTCGCGCGCCACCGGCTTGCACACCCGCCCTCCCGCTGCTTCCTCAGGCAGGCCTCCGGCTTTCAGGCTCCTCTCTCCCCGCTCCCCGCTCCCCGCTCCCTGCTACCCGCTCCACGCTCCAATGCCGCTTCTCGACGTTTCCGACCTGCGCACCAGCTTCCATACCCGCGGCGGCGTTTTCCGCGCCGTCGACGGCGTGAGTTTCCAGCTCGAGCGCGGCGAGACCCTCGGCCTCGTCGGCGAATCCGGCTCCGGCAAGTCCGTCACCTGCGCCTCCCTCCTCCGCCTCCTCCCCAC
>CAMLNJ010000012.1 GCA_946481225.1 uncultured Verrucomicrobiota bacterium
TCACCACTAGGCGTATGTAGCCATCCGTTAGATTGTTCTGGCGGCAAGTCTCACAGGTGGCATCGGAGATCTCTTTGCGGGACCATGGGAGATCGAGCATGATCGCCTTCGCGGACATCTCCAATCGCTCCAAATGCTCGTCCAGCCGGAACACATTGCCCTGATAGAGCCTTATGCCCTCGAAAACGCCGTCGCCATAGAGGAGACCGTGGTCAAAAACCGATATTTTCGCGTCCGCCTGCTCGACGAACTTTCCGTCCAAATAGATCTTCATCGCGGCCGAGCGTTGCGAGGGGTGGGTAAAATTGTCGAGCTCAGGCCCGACTTTCTGCTTGTAAGGGCACAACCGACCTCACTTTTTGTCCTCTCGTAATCCCCCTATGACTACCTCCACCAAGCGCCTTCTCAAAGGCTTTACCCTGATTGAGCTTCTCACGGTCATCGCCATCATTGGCATCTTGGCCGCGATCATCATCCCCACCGTCGGCAAGGTCCGCGAGACCGCCCAACGCACCACGGCCCGCAGCAATCTGCGCCAAATCGGTCAGTCTGCACTGATCTACGCGTCCGATAACCGCGACGCGCTGCCGGGCAAGTTCATCAACACCACGACCGGCGCCTCCGCCAACGCGGCGACTGGCGGTTACTCTGCCACCACCGTCGACCTTTTCGCCTTCGCTCTCGCGAAGTCGGGCGGCCTGAACGACGCCACGATCTGGGTCAACAACGCCGACAAGGCCAACCTCGGCGCCGCCGACAACACCAAGGCCTCCACGGTGACCAACTCTGCTGGCACCGGTTTCGAGACGAACTTTGCCCAGCTCGCCCTCGGCTACGGTGTGGTTGCCGGCCTCACCACCTCCGCCAACTCCACGACCCCGATCGCCTTCTCCCGCGGTATCCTTAACAGCGCAGGAGGAAAATGGGATGGCACCCGCGGTGTTTATGGGACCGATGGCGGCGACATCGTCTTCGTTGGTGGCAACGTTGCCTTCTATAAAGATCTCGGTGCCGACGCGACCAACGGCGCTTTGATCGATACCCAAGGTGCAAAGACCAACGAAATTCTTAAGACGATCAAGAACAGCAGCTTCATGATCGAAGATAACCCTGGCATTACCTCTGCCACCAATGGCACCGGCACCTAAGCAGGTATAGATCGACTTAGCTCAAAAAGCCCCGACTTAAACGGTCGGGGCTTTTTGTTTTTATCGGCTTTCGGCACCAAACCAACTCCGCTTAGTCTCGCCGTCCACTGCGAAACTAAACGCGGAGCGCCCGCCATGCGCTTCACAATCACCCAGCATTATCGAGCCCGATGAGGACGGGCGGGGCCCTCCGCCCCCCTTCCGCCCGTCGATCAGCCGACCACGCCCAAGCCGCGCGCGCAGGGACGTGCATGCCACCCGAACGGCGTCCGACGACAAGTTGTAGCCCGTGTCGAACTCGTCCGGCAGCGGGCATCGCCGAGAAACGGCCGTGCTGAACCTTTTTCCGAAGAGACCACTGCCAACCACTTACGGCGAAGACCCGCGTCCCCAATATAATAAAATAGAATCAAACGCCCTTCGGCTCAGCCCCCGAACCACGCCCGCGCGTCGTCGCAGTCGCGGGCGATCTGGGTGCGAAGCTCCTCCACGCCGGAGAACTTCCGCTCCGGCCGGAGAAAGGCCAGCCATTCGACGCGCAAGGCATCACCCGGCCCGTAAGGACAATCGGCATCCAACACATGCACCTCCAGCTGGGGTGCCGTCGCGTGCTCCACCGTCGGGCGGAGGCCGTAATTCGCCACCGCGCGCCGCGGCCGCTCACCGCCCCCCGCCCGCTCCACCGAAACCACATAAACGCCCAAGCGAGGACGCAGGTCCGGAGCCCAAGGAAGGTTCAGCGTGGGAAACTTGATCGTCCGCCCGAGCTGCTTGCCGGCAACGACGACGCCCTCGCTCGCATAGGCCGCGCCGAGGAGGACATTGGCCGCGTCGATGCGGCCCTCCGTCAAAAGAGCCCGGATGCGCGTGCTGCTGATCGGTTCCCCGTCGCCGTTGATTCGCGGCGCGCTCACCACATGCAGTCCAAGCTTCTTCGCTTCGGCCACCAACATCGCGACATCGCCGACGCGCCCTTGGCCAAAACGCCAGTTTTCTCCGACATACACCGTGTGGAGGTTGGGGAGATCGGAACGCAACCGCGGCAGAAAATCCTCGGCCGAGATCCCCGCAAAGGCCGCGTCGAAAGGCTGCACGATCACCGCCTGCACGCCGAGCGCGGCCAAGGCGGACACCCTCCCCTCGCGATCCATGATCAAACGCACCGGGTCCTGCGGGCGAAACAACCGGCTCGGATGCGGATCGAAAGTCAGGACAGCGGCGACGCCGCCGCTGCGGCGGGCGGATTGCACCGCCGCCTTGATCACCGCCTGATGGCCGAGATGCACGCCATCGAACATGCCGATGGCGAGATGCAGCGGCCGGCGCTCGGCGAGCGCGCGGGCGGAAGCGAGACTGTCGAAGACCTTGACCACGAGGAACGCCAGCGTGGGGCCCGCTCAACCCAATGCAACCGAAGGAGCGGCCTCGTATCCAGGGATCAACGCCGCCTGCACCTCGACCGGCGTCATCTTCTGGAGCGCCTCGAGCGTGACGGCGCGGTCTACATTCAGCCGGCCGGACGAGATACGACGCAGCGCGCTCAGATGCGCGCCGCAGCCAAGCTTCTGGCCGAGATCGTGGGCGAGCGTGCGGACATAGGTGCCCTTCGTGCAATCGACGACAAAATCGAGCGCGTCCGGAGCGGCCCAGCGGGTGAGCTCGAAACGCTTCACGCGAATGAAGCGCGGCTCGCGCTCGATCTCCTCGCCGGCGCGGGCCGCCTTGTAGAGCGGCTGGCCCTTGATCTTGATCGCGGAAAACATCGGCGGAATCTGGTATTGGTCGCCCACCATGCCGCGCAACGCGGCGCGGATCTGCTCCTCGGAAAAAGCCGGCACCGGGCGCGTCTCCAACACCTCGCCCTCGGCGTCCTGGGTGTTGGTGATCTTCCCCAGCGTGACCGTGCCGGTGTAGCACTTGTCGACGCTCATCAAAAACTGGGAAAGCTTGGTCGCCTTGCCGAGCAGCACCACGAGCAGGCCGGTCGCCATCGGGTCGAGCGTGCCGGCGTGGCCGACCCGCTTCATCTTCAGGATGCCGCGCACGCGCGCGACGACGTCGTGCGACGTGTGGTCGGTGGGTTTGTCGATCAGCAGGACGCCGTCGAGTTCGGGAGCGGAGGTGCGGACGATCATCGGCGGGCGGCGGCGACCGCCTCGATCTGGGCGATCAAGGCGGCGTGAAAACGCGGGAGAAAACTTTCAAGAGACTCGCCTTTCACGTTGAGCCCGGCGGCGCAGGCGTGGCCGCCGCCGTTGAACTTCGCCGCGAGCTGGTCCACGCGGTAGTCGGCGTGTTTCGCGCGCAAGCTGCCCTTGATCGCGCCTTGGCGGATCTCGATGAGCGCTCCGATTTCGACCCCGTCGATGGCGCGGGCGTAGTCGACCAGTCCTTCGGAATCCTCGATGGACGTGCCGGTCTGCTCGTAGATGCCCTCGGGAAGAAGGCCGACGCAGACGCGGCCCTCGGCGAAGGTTTCGAGCGAAGCGAGAAAGCGCTGCAGGAGCTGCATCTTGCCGAACGTTTCGCGTTCGTAGAGCTCGAGCCCCATGCGGGAAGGATCGGCGCCCGCGGCGACGAGAGCGGCGGCCAGACGGAATGTGCGCTCGGTGGTGGCCGCGAAACGGAACTGGCCGGTGTCGGTCGCGATCCCGGTGTAGAGCGCCATCGCGATCACCGCGTCGAGCGCGATGCCGGCGTCCTGGACGAGGCCGGCGAGGATCTCGGCCGTGGCCGCGCTGGGCGTGTCGACGAGGTTGAACTCCGCGTAGTTCGGGTTCGAAAGGTGATGGTCGACGTTGCCAAGGGGCCGCGGGAAGGCCTCGGAGAAACGGGCCGTGGCGCGATTGCGATCCGCGCAGTCGACGAAAATCGCCGCGCGCGCTTCAGACAGGGCCGCCTCGAGCGAAACAAAAGGCAGGCCGCCGACGGCGAACTCCAGCCGGCGCGGCACGGCATCCGGATTGCAGCACACGGCGTCGACGCCTCGCCCGCGAAGGATGCGGGCCAGCGCCACCTGCGACCCGATGCAATCGCCGTCGGGCCGGGCATGGCCGACCACGACGACGCGCCGCCCGTCGCACGCGGCGAGCAGACGGGCAAAGGCGTCGCGAAGCTGTGGATACAAAAGGGACACGGGGAGGGTCTGTTTTGCCAAAAGAATACGGAGGAGGCGAGGAGGAGGAACGCGGGGCGGATGCGCCGCCCGTCTTTGGTTCCTTCGTTATCTCCTGTGGAGATTCAGGCCTGCTTCCGTTTCTCCTGCTCGGAGATCTCGTCGAGGATGCCGAGGATGCGGTTGCCGCGGTCGGTGACGGTGTCGAGCTCGTAGGTCAGCACCGGCATGTGCTTGAGGATGATGATCTCTCCCATGGCGAGACGAAGCTCCTTGGCGTGCTTGCGCAGCCACTTCAGGCGCTCCTCGGCCTGTTCCTCGTCGCCGGTGACGGAGACGAACACCTTGCCTTGGCGGGTGTCGGGCGTGACCTCCACCGCGGTGATGGTGATCGGCGCGGCGTCGTCCTTATAGCGACGACGGAGCAGGTTGCTAAGCTCGCGCTGGATCAGCTCATTGACGCGGAGGGTGCGGGTCGAAGACATATGAGCAAGGAGCTTGGAGCGAGGAGCACGGAGCGAGAAGCGGAAAGCAGCGGAAGGATCGGCTCCTTGCCCTTTGCTCCCCGCTCTTTGCTTAGAGCGAAGCTCTCACCTTCTGGATCTCGTAGACCTCGATGATATCGCCGATCTCGTAGCCGTTGAAGTCGCCCAGCTTGATGCCGCACTCGAGGCCGGCGCGCACTTCGTTCGCGTCGTCCTTGAATCGCTTGAGGGTGTCGATCTTGCCCTCGGTGACGATCTCCTTCTTGCGGCGGAGGCGGGCGTTGCCGTTGCGGGTGATCTTGCCCTCGGTGACGAGGCAGCCGGCGACGAAGCCCTTCGCCAGCGGGAAGGTGGCGCGGACCTCGGCGGCGCCGAGCTTGACCTCCTTGAGGTCGGGCTCGAGCAGATCGGCCATCATCTCCTTCACCTTGTCGGCGAGTTCGTAGATGATGCCGAAGGTCTCGATGCGCACGCCGTGGTGCTTGGCGAGCGGGGTGACACCGGTCTCGAGCTTCGTGTTGAAACCGAGGATGACGGCGCCGCCGGTGCCGGCCATGAGCACGTCGTTCTTCGTGACGAGGCCAACGTCGGTGGAGACGATCTCGAGCGAGACCTTGTTGGACTTGATGCCCTCGAGCACGTGGCGGACCGCCTCGGTGGAGCCGAAAACGTCGGTCTTGATAATGACCTTGAGAACCTTGGCCTGGACGGCGGCGATGTCGGCGAAGAGCTGGTCGACGGAGACGTTCTTGGGCGCGGCGGCATGGGTGGACGCCTCCTTGCGGATGCGCTGCTGCTCCTCTTCGGCGAGATTCTCGGCCTCGCGGGCGTTCTTGACGACCTTGAACTGGGCGCCGCTGTCAGGCGCGCCGGACCAACCGATGACGCGAACAGGCGCGGAGGGCGGGGCCTCCTTGATATTGGCGCCCTTGTCGTCGAACATCGCTCGAACCTTGCACCAGTGGGCGCCGCAAACGAGGGAGTCGCCGACCTTGAGAGTGCCGCGCTGCACGAGAAGCGTGGCGAGCGGGCCGCGCCCGACGTCGACCTGCGACTCGATGACGATGCCGGAGGCCTCGGCCTTCGGGTTCGCCTTCAACTCGAGGACGTCCGCCTGAAGGAGGATCATGTCGAGCAGGTCGGAAAGACCGGTGCCCTTGAGGGCGGAGACGGGCACCGTGACGGTCTCGCCGCCCCAGTCCTCGGGGGCGATGTTGCGCTCCTGCATCTGCTGCTTCACGCGGTCGATGTTGGCGCCCTTCACGTCCATCTTGTTGACCGCGACCATCGTGGTGACGGCGGCGGACTGGGCGTGCTTGAGGGCCTCGTCGGTCTGCGGCATGAAGCCGTCGTCGGCGGCGACCACGAGGATCGCGATGTCGGTGACGGAGGCGCCGCGGGCGCGCATCTTGTTGAAGGCGGCGTGACCGGGCGTATCGAGGAAGGTGATACGGCGGCCCTGGTGCTCGACCTGGTAGGCGCCGATGTGCTGGGTGATGCCGCCCGCCTCGCCGCCGGCGACGTTGGCCTTGCGGATGGCGTCGAGCAGCGAGGTCTTGCCGTGGTCGACGTGACCCAGGATGCAGACGACCGGGGGCCGGGTGGCGAGATTCTTGACCTCGTCCTCGGCCGCCTGCTTCGCCTTGGCCTGCTCCTTTTCCTTCTTGGAAACCTGGGGCTGCTGGGCCTCGCCACGATGCTTGATCTCAAGCAGGAACCCGTGCTTCTCGGCGACCTTCGCCGCGACCTGCTCGTCGATCGTCTGGTTGATCGAGGCGAAAATACCGGCCTCCATCAGCTCCGAGATGAGCTTGAAGGGCTTCATGCCGAGAGTCGTAGCGAAATCGCGAACGATGACCGGCGGCTTGAGATGGATGATCTTGACGCCGCCCTCCTCGGTGATGGTGGCGTTGGAGGTGGGCGATGGCGGCCCGGCGACGAAGGCCGGACGCGGCGCTCCGGGGGCCGCGGGGAAAGCGGGCGGGGCCTTGGGAGCGCCGGCGGCGGGAATCGAGGGAACGGGCGGCGGGCCGAGCGGGCGCGGAGGCGCGGAGACGGGCGCGGGCGCCGAAACCGCCACCGGAGCGGGAGCGGGGACGGGCGCGGGCGGGCGAAGCGGCGCGGGCGCCGAAACCGGCGCGGGCGCGGGGGCACGCAGGCCGGGCGTGGCCAAGGGCGCAAGGGGACGAGGCGCGCTCATGGGCGGCGGGGCGACCGGAGCGGAAACAGGACGCGGCGCGCTCGCCGGGGCGACGACGGAGGGAGGGCGCGAAACCGGAGGGGGCGGCGGAGCGTTGACGGGACGCGGCGCGCTAACCGGCGCGGGCGCCGAAACAGCGACGGGCGCCGAAACGGGCGCGGGCGGAACCGGCGCGGGCGCGACCGACTTTTCCGCTGCCGCCTTTTCAGCGGCGGCCTTCGCCGCGGCATCGGCCTTTTCACGAGCGATATCCTCGACGCTCTTGACCATCGGAACGCGGGGGGCCGGCGCCGGGCTGGGCGCGACGACGGGAGCCGGCGCGACTAGCGCGGCGGCCTTGGCGGCGAATTCCTTCTCGATCTCCTCCTCGTAGATCTTGTTCAGCGTGCTAGAGACCGACTTGGTATCCGGCGAGACGAAGCCGCGCTCCTTGAGCAGCGCCAACATCTCCTTGGCCTCCATATTGTGACGTTTGGCAAGTTCGTGGATGCGGATACTCATTCGGCGGGCGGCGGTGGGAAGATTACGGGCGAAAAACGGAAACTATGCTAGAAATGCGGTGAACAATGCAGCGGGGGCGCTTCGGACTCAGGCACCGGAGACGCGTTGCATGATGGCGGCGGATTCGTCGGCCGAGAATCCGGCCTCGACCAGCGCGTCGGCGTCCACGCCCTCGAAAGCCGCGGGCGAGTTGATGCCCACCGACACGAGACGCTCGGCGATGGGCGCCTCGAGACCGAAGGTGTCGACGAGCGACTTGATCGCCTGGGCGCGCGGATCGATGACGGCGCTCCTGTGTTCCTCGATATCGATGCGCCAGCCGATGAGGCGGGAGGTGAGACGAGCGTTCTGCCCCTTCTTTCCGATGGCGATGGCGAGGTCCTCGGTCGCGACCTTGAGCAGAATCCGCTTGGAACGATCATCGAGCACGATCTCGCGCGGCACGGCCGGCTTGAGCGCCTCGAGCACCATCTGCTTCGGATCGGCGAACCAGTTGATGATGTCGACCTTCTCGCCATTGAGTTCGCGGACGATGGTCTTCACGCGGGCGCCGCGGGCGCCGACGCAGGCGCCGACGGGATCGACCTTGGGGTCGGTGCTGGTGACGGCGATCTTGGTGCGGTAACCCGGCTCGCGGGCGAAAGCCTCGATCTTGACGGTGCCGTCGGCGATCTCGCCCACCTCGACCTCGAAGAGGCGACGGACGAATTTCGGGCTTCCGCGGGAAAGAATGAGCTCCGGGCCGCGCGGTGTGCTCTCGATGGCGAGCAAGATGGCGCGAATGCGGTCGCCGGGCTGATATTCCTCGCCGGGAACTTGTTCGCGGCCGGGAAGAACGGCCTCGGATTTGCCGAGGTCCACGAAGATGTCGTTGCGCTCCTTGCGACGAACGGTGCCGGTCACGATGTTGCCCACCATGTCCTTGTAATCGTCGTAGATGCGGTCCTTCTCGAATTGACGGAGCTTCTGCATCACGGCCTGACGTGCGGTCTGCGCCGCGATGCGGCCGAGCTCGGACGGGTTGATCTCGCGCTCGATCATTTCGCCGATCTGCACCCCGGGCTTCAGCACCTGGGCTTTTTCCAGCGCGATCTCCAGCTTCGGATCGCTCACGGAATCGGTGACCTTGAGCACCGCCCACGCCTTGAGCTGGCCGTTGCGCGGATTGATTTCGATCTTCAGTTCCTGACCGGAGTTAACTCCCTTCAAAGCGGCGGCCTTGATGGCGTTGACGATCGCCGCGATCATGTCGGAGCGCGCGATGCCCCTTTCCTTCTCCATGTATTCGAGGACGGTGAGAATTTCGCTGCTCATGAGGGTCGTGAGGGGAGGTGATTAGGGAAAAAAAAAGCGGGCCAAAGGCCCACTTCTCGTAAAGTGAACTGTGATAACGAACGGACAGTAAGCGAAGGCCGTAAAACCCTGTCAAGTCCCGCGCCCCGCCCGCGCCAACAAGGCCGCGAGCCACCCCAACAGTCCCTGCAAGTCTCCCTGGCTCAACGGCTCACCTCCGCCCGCCTCGCCGACGCCAAACTCCCGCGCCAGACGCGACAACTCCGCCGGCGCGTCGCCGGGCACCCAATCGCGCCACCACCGCTCCAGACCGCGAACCCGCGCCTCGTCCGAACCCGCCGGTTCCGCCGCAGCGAGCAAAGGCAGCCAACCATCACACACCAAGGTGTCAAAACGCGTGCCGCCCACCGCATCACCCGCCACCTCTTTCGCCAATTTCTTTCTCCAGGCCGACATCCCGCCCCGGCGCCGCCGGGCGCGTAAACCGACGCACGCTCCGTTCGCCGATCCGGAATCGGAAGAGGAAGCGGACGAAAAGGAAGACGCCGTCGGCCACTCGCGGCCGATTTCGCCCAGACGCCGCGGCCAATCCGGCCGCGTTTCGACCCAAGCCGCATATTGCGCGAGCCGTATCCGCGGGTGATTTGCGGGACGCACGCCGGCACGTTGCCAGTTGGCCGCCTCGCTCTGCCATGCGGCCTCGGCCGAAACCGCCTTTTCCCGCCAAGCCGCCAGCGGCCACCGCTCGGCCACCGCCAACATCGGCATCCGGTTGCTCCGATAGCCGAGCACCTCCAAGGCGGTTTCGTGACAAGCCGCCTCCCATCCGACGGACGCGATGCGGCGCCGCGCCAGCGCGACCTTCGCGGTCCACCGCCTTGCCGCATGCCGCTCCACCTCGGCCGCCAAGGCGTCCGCCGGCACCGCGGCCATGGCCGCCCGCAACTGGCTGTAGGGCCGACCCGCGAGTCCCTCCACCGCCGCCTCCTCCGCGTAGGCCTCGAGATCGCGCTCCAGCAGCGGCAGCAGCTCCAAGACCGGGATACGCCGCCCGCCCGCCCCCGCCGTCCACTCGCACGGCGCCGGAAACAGCACCACGTGCAAAACCACCTTGTCGTAGGCCGGGTCGGCGGCGTGGCCGTGCGCTTCCCAATCGGCCGCCCGCAAATGCACCTCCACGTCCCCTCGCCAAGTCTCCGCCAGAACGCCCTCCCCCACCCTGATCTCGGCGTCGCGAAAATCGGGACCGGGCAACCGGTTCCAACGCCCGCGCCGGAGAAGCCGCAGCGGACGCCCGTCGCGCAAGCGCAAGCCCCGCGCCTCAAACTCGCCCCGCAGCCAGATCCGCTGGAGCAAACGCTCCGGGAAAACGAAGGCCCCGTGCAAACCCGTCAGCTCCGCCAGCGCCGTCGCGCCCGCCGAGGCCACGGGATATCCGGCCAGATCCTCGCTCACGGCGCGCCTCCGCCTCGTTCGCGCCAGGCTCGCTCCGCCTCGGCGTTGCCCCGACCCACCGCCCGGTCCTTACGCGTATCAACTGTCTCGATACGCCGGGCCAGTTCCTCCGGCGGACACCAGGCCGCCCCCGCCGCCTCGATCGTCGAGCGCTCGGCTTGGTCGGCCGTCGCCACGAGGCATGCGCCCGGATCGGCAGCCCGGCCGACCAGTTGCTCGATCACGTCGTCCGCCGTCGCGCCCGCCGGGGTATGCACGCAGGCGAAATCCGCCGCGTCCCCCACTGCCTCCACGCTCAGATCCGCGCCACGACCGTCGAACACCACCGTCACCCGCCAGCCCGCGAAATCGCGCAACACGGCCACTCGGCGCAGCAAAAGGGCCTTCGCCGCCTCGCGATCACGCCGCGCCAGCGCCCGCGTGTCCGGCCAAGCCTGCAGGACGTTGGAACCGTCGACAAGCAGATGCGTGGTGGAGGATGCCATGCGAGAGAAGACGTCCGTTCTTCGGCGGCCATTTCATTGAAAGCAAGCAGGATGCCGCGCGGAAAATGCGATCCGTCTACGCGTGGCGGAAGGGGAGGGATTCGAACCCCCGGGGCCTTTCGGCCCGCCAGATTTCAAGGCTGGAGCATTAGACCACTCTGCCACCCTTCCGAAACACGACAGGCCGGATTTGCCGCTCGTCTCTCCTTCGGTCAACCCTGTTGCAGTCCGAGATCTTCGACTCGCTTGCGCAGCGTCGCCCGGGTCATGCCCAGCCGCTCCGAAGTTCGCGCCAGGTTGCCATCGAGCTCCCGGAGCGTGCGCACGATCATCTCGCGCTCCAAGCGCTCGAGAAGCGGCTCCGGCTCCTTGCTCAACTCGACATGAAGAAAATCCAGCGCCTGTGAAACCGTGAGCTCGGCGGAAGCCGCGACACCGGCGGCCGCCGATGTCATCGGCATCGGAGCCGCGGACCCGCCGCCCCTTCCGACAGACGGCGCGAGACCGAGCGGCGGCACCGTCAGATTCAGCGGCACCCCGGCCGGCGTCGTCGGCTCGGCCACGGCCGCGGACGCGGGCGCGGACGTCGAAAAGGGCGTCGGGACCGCGGGCGCGGATCCCGCCGCCGCGCTCGCCAGCACCTCCGGCGGCAGATCCTTCACCAGGATGGCGTCGCCCTGCGCGATCACCGCGGCGCGGTAGACGAGATTCTCCAGCTCGCGCACGTTGCCCGGCCAATCGTAGCGCGCCAGCATCGCCATCGCCTCGGGGGACACCTTGGCCACGCGCGCCTTCTTTTGCTTCACGAGATTCTGCAGGCAAAAATCGACGATCTGCGGGATGTCCTCCCTCCGCTCGCGCAGCGGCGGCATCTTGATGCGCACGACGTTGAGCCGGTAGTAGAGATCCTCGCGGAAGGTCTTCGCCTTCACCATCGCCTCGAGGTCCTTGTTGGTCGCGGCGATGATGCGCACGTCGACCTTGATCGTGTCCGTGCCGCCCACGCGCTGAATTTCGCCCTGCTGGAGGACGCGCAGAATCTTCGTCTGCGTCGCGAGCGCCATGTCGCCGATCTCGTCGAGGAAAATGGTGCCGCGGTCACAAAGCTCGAACTTGCCGATGCGCTGGTTGGTGGCGCCCGTGAAAGATCCCTTCTCGTGGCCAAACAGCTCGCTCTCGATCAGGTTGTCCGGAATCGCGGCGCAGTTGACCGCGATAAAATTCCCCTTCGCCCGGTGCGAGTGCTTCCAAATCGAGCGCGCGACCAACTCCTTGCCCGTGCCGCTCTCGCCCGTGATCATCACCGTCACGTCGCTCGCGGTCACCTGGCCGATCACCTTGAACACATCCTGCATCACCGGCGACGCGCCCACGATGCCCTCGCGATAGTCGTCCGCGTTGATCGTCGGCTTGTAGTCGCCCGCGGAGCGCATGTCGGCGTGGGCCTTGAGCGCGTTCTCCGCGAGCGTGAGCACCTTCGCCGGATCGAAAGGCTTCATGATGTAGTCGAAGGCGCCGTATTTCATCGCCTCGATCGCCGTCTGCGCCGTGCCGAAAGCCGTCATGAGGATGACCAGCTGCTTCGGATTCGCCGCGCGAATATGTTGCAAAGCCTCGATTCCGCTCATGCCGCCCATGCGCACATCGAGAAAGATCAAGTCCGGAGCCGGCCCCTTTTTCACCGTCGCCACGCCGACCTCGCCGCTCGGCGCCTCGCTCACCTGATATTTCTTGGAAGAAAGCACGCGGCCGAGCGAGTAGCGGACCTCGGCGTCGTCATCGATAACCAGGATGGAGGGGACTTTGGGATCGGACATCGGAACCGACCGTGCATGCAGGTTCCGCGCCGGTCAACGCCCCGAAAAACACTCAGCCCTGCTGGCGAAGCCCCGGTGCATCGCTTTGGGTTCCATCGTCCATGCCCGCCTCCGCCGCCGCCTTGCCGCACTCTCCCGCCCTCACCGTCGTGGCCGTCACCAAATCCTACGGCGCCCGTCGCGTCCTCGACTCCGTCTCCTTCGAGGTCTCCCCCGGCGAACGCGTCGCCCTCACCGGCCCCTCCGGCTCCGGAAAAACCACGCTCCTCAACTGCCTCGGCGGCGTCGACCGCCCCGACTCCGGCGAGATCCGCCTCCTCGGCCGACGCATCGACTCCCTCTCCGCCGACGCCCTCAACCTCCTCCGCCGCGAGCGGGTCGGCACCATCTTCCAGTTTTTCCACCTGCTCCCCACGCTCTCCGTCGCCGAAAACATCGAGCTCCCCCTGCAACTTCTCCGCATCCCGCCGGGCGAACGCCAAACCCGAGTCTCCGCCCTCCTCGCCCGCGTCGGCCTCGCCCAGCGCGCCGGCGCCCTGCCCTCCCAGCTTTCCGGCGGCGAACAACAACGCGTCGCCATCGCCAGAGCCCTCGTCCACCGCCCCGCGCTGCTCCTCGCCGACGAGCCCACCGGCAATCTCGATTCCGCCAACGGCGACACCATCCTCGCCCTCCTTCGCGAGCTCACCGACGAGACCGGCACCGCCCTCGTCCTCGTCACCCACAGCGAGGAAGCCGCCGCCATCTGCCACCGCCGCGTTCGCCTCCGCGACGGACGCGTCGTCGCTTAAGAGCGAGAACCACCGCCGCGCCCGCGTCATGCTCCCGCTTCTGCTCCGCCGCCTGAGCCTTCGCCACGCCCGCCTCGCGCCGGGCCAGACCGCGCTGCTCGTCCTCATCCTCGCCCTCGGCGTCGCCGTCTTCACCGCCGTCCGCCTCGCCAACCGCGCCGCGGTCTCCTCGTTCACGCACTTCACCGACACCCTCACCGGCCGCTCCGATTATATCATCCAGGCCCCCGCCGGCACGCTTCCCGAAACGATCCTCCCGGAACTCCGCGCCGCCCTCGCCGGCCTCGCGGTCCAGATCCATCCCGTCGTCGAAAGCACCGCCGCCGAACCCGCCGCGCCCGACGCGCCGCGCTTCAGCCGCCGCACCTTCACGCTGCTCGGCGTCGACCTCGTCGCAGCATCCAACCTCGCCGCGCAACAATCCGCCGCCACCTCCTTTTTCCGCTCACGCACCGCCCCCGACAACGACACCACCCCGCGCTTCTTCGACCTCTTCGGCGACGAACCCCTCGCCTGGCTCGGCCCCGCCTTCGCGGAAAAACTCCCCGCCCACCTCGACCTCATCCTCAACGACCGCCCGGTGCGTCTCCGCGTCGCCGGCCCCATTCCGCAGATCCCCGAATCGCAGCCCGCGCCCGCCAACCTGGTCATCCTCGATCTCCCGCGCCTCCAACAACTCGTCGGCCGCGAAGGCCGCCTCGACCGCGTCGAATTTGTCCTGGAGCCCGGCCCCGCCCCCGAGACCCGCCGTGCCGCCCTCGGCCGTCGCCTCGAACAGCTTGCCCGTCAAGAAAGCCCGCCCCGCGCCCGCCCCGCGCCCGAGCCCAATGTTCGTAATACGAACATTGCTCCGGGCTCCGCCGACGAAAGAACGCCCCCGCGTTGGCTCGTCACCACGCCCGGCGCGCGCCGCGAGACCGCGGAGACGATGACCGCCGCTTTTCGGCTCAACCTCGCCGTTCTCTCCCTCATCGCCCTCCTCGTCGGCCTCTACCTCGTCTTCCAAGCTCTCGACGGAGCCGTCGTCCGCCGCCGGGCTGAGATCGCCATCCTTCGCTCGCTTGGCGTCGACGCCGCCACCATCCGCGGCGCCTGGCTCGCCGAAGCCGCGCTCCTTGGCCTGGCTGGCTCCTCCCTCGGCCTCTTCCTCGGCTGGGCCGGCGCGCAATTCGCCGTCCGCGCCGTCGGCCAAACCGTCAACGCGCTCTATTTCTCCACCACCGTCTCCGCCGCCCGCCTCGCTCCGTCCGAAATCCTCGTGAGCCTCGCCGCCGGCCTCGTTGCCAGCGTCGTCGCCGGCTGGGCGCCCGCCCGCGTCGCCGCCCAAACCCCGCCCGCCCAGGTTCTCGCCCGCTCCGCCGCCGGCGCCATCGGCGGGCGTTGGCTTAGCAGTCGGCCGCTCGCGCTCGCCGCGCTCCTCCTCGGCGCCCTGCTCTCCCGCCTCCCGCCGCTCGACCTCGGCGGCGGAACCCGCTTCCCCCTCGCCGGCCACCTCGCCGCGTTTTGCGGAATCCTCGGCGGCGGCATCCTCGCCGCCCTCGCCCTGCCCGCCCTCGGTCGTGCGCTCCGTCCCCTCGCCTCCCGCGACGCCGCCTGGCGCGTCGCCCTCGGCCACATCGCCCGCCCCACCGGCCGCCACCGCCTCACGGTCGCCGCCCTCGTTTGCGCGATCGGCATGGCCGCCGGCATGGCCACCCTCGTCGCCAGCTTCGAGCGCTCCGTCCGCACCTGGATCGACTCGGCGCTGCAAGCCGACCTCTACGTCTCCAGCTCCGGCGCCCGGTCCGCCGGCTCCGACAACAAACTCGCCCCCGAAACCTGGCGCGCCCTCGCCGCCCACCCCGCCGTCGCCCTCGCCTCCGTCTACTCCGCGCACCCGCTGGTCCTCGACGGTAAGCCCACCACGCTCGGCGGCGGCGACCTCGCCCACCAGGCCTCGCGCGGCGGCTTTCTCTGGATCGGCCCGCCCCCGCCGCCCGAGGCCCTCGACCCCGCGCGCAACGCCGGCCTCGCCCTCGCCAGCGAAAGCTTTTCCGAACGCTACCGTATCCGCCGAGGCGATACGGTCGTCGTCCCCACGCCCTCCGGCCCGCAAAGCCTCCGCGTCGCCGCGCTCTTCGCCGACTACGGCAACGAGCGCGGCGCGCTCCTCGTCGACCGTTCGCACACCGTCCGCTGGTTCGGCGACGACCACGCCGCCAGCCTCGCGCTCGACCTCGTTCCCGGCGCCGTCCCCGACCTCGTCCGCTCCGAACTTGCCGCCGCCCACCCCGGCCTCTCCGTCCTCGCCAACGCCACGCTCCGCTCCGAGGTCCTCCGCGTCTTCCGCCAAACTTTCTCCATCACCTACGCCCTGGAGCTCATCGGACTTGCGGTCGCCATCGGCGGCCTCGCCCTCAGCCTCGCCAGCGTGCTTCTCGACCGGCGCGACGAGCTCGCGACGCTCCGAGCCCTCGGCTTTCGCCGCTCAGAAATCGCCCGCGCCACCGCTCTCGAAGGCGCCGCGCTCGCCCTCTGCGCCACCGCCGCCGGCCTCGCGCTCAGCTTCGCCCTCGGCTGGCTGCTCATCCACGTCATCAACAAACAAAGCTTCGGCTGGACCCTCGCCTTCTCCGTGCCTGCCTCCCAGCTTGCCGCCCTCGCCGCGCTCGTTGTCGGCACCGGCATCCTCGTCAGCTATCTCGTCGGCCGCTGGGCGGCCAAGCTCCCCGCCGACCAAGAGGAATAAAATGGTGGCCGAGAAAAAACGCAGAAATCGCAGAAGATGAATCCACCGCTCCGCCTGATCCTCGTTTTTGCGCTTTTTGCGCCTTTTTGCGGCCACCTCCTCCGCGCCACCGAGCCGCCGCTCCTCACCACCGACGGCTTCCGCGTCCCGCAACCGAATCCGACCTTCGCCTTCCCCCGAGACCACGGCTCCCACCCCGACTACAAGATCGAGTGGTGGTATCTCACCGGCCATCTCTTCACCGTCGAAAATCCCGCCCGCCGCTTCGGCTTCCAGGCCACTTTTTTCCGTTTCGCCACCCCGCGCGACATTGCCGCCCGCCCCGCCCCCGCCACCTTCGGCCACGATCAGCTCCACCTCGCCCACATGGCTCTGATCGACACCGCCACCGGACGCTTTCTCCACCAAGAGCGCCTCAACC
>CAMLNJ010000013.1 GCA_946481225.1 uncultured Verrucomicrobiota bacterium
AGCTTTGCCAAGTGTAGTGGAAATTGTCCGACGCATCCCAGATGTCCGCGCCGGAAGCGGTCATGCGCAGCGTGGAGCCGCCGCCATCGGCCGTCCCGGCGCTGCCGGAGAAACCGACGGTGCCGATGTCCTGGGACGCCCAGGGCGCGGCGAGGGCGTGGGCCGTGCCGTTGGCGAGAGCGAGGACATCGGACGCGGGCAGGGCGCCGCTGTAGATCCGGAAGTCGTCGATGCGGCCGTCGAGGTAGGGATCGGCGGACTGGGAGCGTCCGAGCCAGTTCTGGGTGGTGGAGCCGAGGTCGAGGGGCGTGAGGGCGAGGGCGGCGTTGCGGCCGACCTCGACGCCGTTGACGTAGAGGACGCCGAGATCGCCGGAGAGCGTGACGGCGACATGGGTCCATGCTCCGGTGGGGAGAGGCGCGGCGCCGTCGATGCGCTGCTCGCCGGGGACGCCCGAGGTGGTGATGGCGAAACGGACGACGCCGGTAGCGCCGTTCGGGGTGAGGAACATGTTCACGTTGGCGCCGGTGCCGAAGTCGAAGACGCGCGAGCCGGCGGTGGCGGCGTCGAGGTGGACCCAGGTGGCGACGGTGAAGTTGTTGAGACCCGAGACGACGCCGGCGGGCAGGCTCAGGTGGTCGTTGGCGCCGTCGAGATCGATGGCGTTGCCGCCGCGGCCGGCGGCGCTGCGGAGTGCGCCGTTGACGAGCGTGGCGTGCCGGCTCTGGCCGCTCGCGTCGGCGGTCGTGGTCGAGGTGGACGCGGTCGCCTCGTTGAACATCAGGAGGGTTTGCAGGGTGGCCGAACCTCCGATCGCGGCGACGGGGGCGGAGGCGGGGCTTTCGCCGCCCGCGTTGGCGGCGGTGACGACGTAGTAGTAGGTCGTGCCGCCGGAGACGGCGGAGTCGGTGTAGGTGGTCGCGGCGAGGCCGGAGGCGAGGTCGGTGTAGGGACCGCCGACTTGGGTGGCGCGCCTGACCCGGTAAACCACTTCGCCGGCGGAGGCGTTCCAGTTGAGCACGACCTGGGCGCCGGAGCTCGCGGCGAGGCCGGTGGGCGCGGCGGGCGGCTCGGGGACGGGGGGCGCCTCGAGCGTGAGGGCGGCGCCGGTATAGGTGACGGTGAGGTCCGCCGGGGTGTCGGCGGTTCCGGAGCCGTGGCCCGGGCGCACGAAGACGACGCGGAAGGTGCGCTGCGCGAGCATGCCGGGGAACGAGCCGGTGCGGGCGCCAATGGTCAGGGTCCTGGCGGTGTCGTCCCAGGTGAAGGGGATGGTCGCGTGGACGCCCGACTCGTAGTTGTAGTTGTCGCCCTCGTCCTCGTAGAGCGTGAACGAGCCGTTCGCACCGGGATAGACGCGCAGCTCGATGGGATCGACCTTCTCCATGGCGTATTGGATGGAGGGGCCGTAGGGCAGGATAGCGCCGGCGCGGACGTAGAGCGGCATCGTTTGGATGGGCGCCGCGGCGGAGATCGTCTGGCCGCCGGCGTGGTTCGTTCCGGTCCAGAAATCGAACCAGGTGGTGCCGGCGGGCAGGTAAAGGTTGCGGCTGGTCGCTCCGGCGGTGGTGACGGGATTCACCAGCAGCGAGGGACCGAACATGAACTGGTTGCCGATGTTGTTCACCTGGGGATCGGCGCGGAAGTCCATCACCAGCGGGCGCATCATGGTGTAGCCCTCGTCGGTCACCCTCCATGCCTGCGAGTAGATGTAGGGCATCAGGCGATAGCGGAGGTTGATGTAATCGATCAGGATGGGCTGGGTGGCGGTCGGGAAGCGCCAGACCTCCTTCGCGTAGGCCGTGCCGTGGACGCGGAACATCGGGTTGAACGCGCCGTATTGGAACCAGCGGGTGAAGAGCTCGGCGTAGCTCGCCGTGGACGGATCGCCGCTGAAGAAACCGCCGATGTCGGTGTTCCAATAGGGGATGCCCGTGGCGGTGAAATTCAGGCCGGAGGGTATCTGCTTGGCGAATACGTCCCAGTTGCCCTGGATGTCGCCGGACCAGGTGACGGCGGCGTTGCGCTGCTGGCCGGCGTAGGCGGAGCGGGTGAGGATGAAGACGCGTTTGTCCGAGGTCTCCGCGCGGTGGCCCTGGGCGACGGCGGTCGTCTCCATCAGCGGGTAGGCGTTGTAGACGGTGGCGCCGGATCCGAGGCCGGTGTTGAAGGTGCGGAACTCGCCCCAGTTGCCGCTGAACTCCGCCTCCGAGGCGTCGAGCCACCAGCCGTCCACGCCCTTGGAGAAGATTTTTTCGGAGATCTGGTTCCAGTAGACCGAGCGCGCGGCCGAATTGAAGGGATCGAGCCATTTGCCCTGGCCGGCGGGGAAGACGTAGGGGATGGCGGGGTTGAACACGCCGTTCACCGCCTCGAGTTCCTGGAGATTGGGAATGCTTACCCCGCCGCTGGTGACGTCGAACTTCGCCCAGACGGAGATGATCAGATGCACGTTGTCGGCGTGGAGCGTGTTCATCATGCCGACGGGATCGGGGAAGCGCACAGGATCGAACAGATGCGAGCCCCAGCCGGTGTTGGCGGGATTGGCCTGATCGAGGTCGGGCCAGTAGCGCCAGTCCTGCACCACGCCGTCGAGCGGGATGCCGAGCGCGCGATATTGGGCGGCCACATCCAGGATCTCCTGCTGGGTCTGGTAACGCTCCTTGCTTTGCCAAAGGCCCCAGGCCCACTTGCCGAACATCGGGGCGTCGCCGGTGAGGGTGCGATAGCCGGCGATGGCGGCGTCTGGTTCGGGTCCGTAGCAGAAATAGTAGTTAACTTCGTCGCCCGCCTCGGAGCTCCAGGAGAGTTTGCCGGCGGTGGTCTTGGCGACGTCGACGGTGGTGACGGCCGGGTTGTCCCAAAGGACGGAGTAGCCCTGGTTTGAGAGCATGACGGGCACGCCCACATACTCGTTTTTCTGCTGGAGAGTGACGCTCTGGCCGACCCAGTTCATGACGGTGGACTGGTGCTGGCCGAGGCCGTAGATCGCCTCGCCCGAGGCGAGGTCGAAGGTCTGTTTCACGACATGGCTCGCGACGGGCGGGTTGCCGCCGACGAGGGTCGGCGAAAGGGCGGTGCCGGAGGCGGACTCCGCGAGGATGGGCGTGCTCAGCGGGTCAAAGAAACGCACCCGCCCGCTCGGGGTGTCCACGCGGGCGACGAGACGCGAGGTGGTGAGCAAGAGGTGGTCGCCGTTGTTCTGGAACTGCCACGCCACCGAGGCGGGGCTGGCGTTCACTGCGAGGCTGGAGGTCGAGGGCAGGGAGAAGGCCGGCGTGTGCCGGACCCGGGCGATGCGTTCGCCCCAGATCTCGACGCGGGTGAGGCCGGTGGAGGTGGTGAGCGTGATGCCGGTGGCGTCCTGGCTGATCGTGCCGGGCACGGGGCCGGGCGTGGTGTCGGGCTCGGCGGCGAGGGTGACGTCGTTGAAGGTGGTGCCGAAGCGGATCTCGTCCCATGCGGCGGAGTTGCCGTCGTAGTCGGAGAGGGCGAGGCGGTCGAAGGTGATGTCCTTGCCGGTGACGGACACTCCTCCCGCGGGATCGTTCGCGCCGAGGACAGGATCGAGCCAGACCGTGACCTTGTCGCTGGCGGCGGTCGCGCTGAGCTCGAACTTTACCACAAACAGATGCACGCCGGTGTTCGCCGCGACGCCGGTGGTGGTGTAGGCGTTGTCGACGCCGAAGTTATATTGGGTGCCGGGCTGGCCGCCGTTGGTGGTGATGCCGGCGTCGAAGTTGCGCACGCCGTCGGCGGTGCTTCCATCGTAGAGGGCAAGTGTCTGATAAACGGTGGAGCCGCTCACCTCCTGGCCGCTCTGGAAGAGAAAGCTCAGGTAAACCGTGCCGGTGGTGGACGCGGTGACCTTGGTCGAGCTGTCGAGCAGGCGAAAGGTGCGGCCGCTGTTGGCGGCGGCGATCTCGCCGCCGAGGGTGCTGGTGGCGACGCCGGCCCGGTCTCCGCTCGATCCAAGGTAGAGCGGGTCGGAGTAGGCCAGGGAACCGGCGACGACGGCGGGCTCGGCGTTGCCGAAGTCGATGTCGGTCCAGTTGCCGGTGTAGCCGGCGACGGCCGGGCTGGTCGTGGAGGGAAGCCTGCCGGGGGCGTAGCCGGAAAACGACTCGGCGCCGAGCAGGGCGGCGTGAGCGGCCGGGGCGAGGGCCAAGGCGGCCAGCGAAAGGACGAGGCCTTTCACACGGGGGTTCAGGCCAGAGGGGATGGTTGTCATGGCAAAATGGGGGCGCCTTTCGTATTTGGATCTTAATGACGCAGGATCCTGCCGTCGGCCGGGCGTCTCGGAGCGCCCGACCAGCGGTCGGGCCTACACCGGGGAGGCGCGGAATCCGCGCGCCAGACCAGCGAGAGCGCAAATGGGATGAATCGGCGGGAGAAAAGACCGCGAGCGGGATTACGGAGCGGACAAACAACGACGAGGAAGAGATGCGCGCAGGGGAAACGGACGGACGCACGCGAAAGACGTGCATGGAGAGACAGACCGCCCCGGCCGATGGGTGGCCGGGGCGGCATGGAAGGAAACAAACCTGATCCGGGCAGTGGTCGGGGCCGATCAGGCGGCGGACCGACGGCTGCGGCGCAGGCCGACGGCGGCCAGGCCGGCGAGGCCCGCGAGCGCGGCGAAAGCGGAGGGCTCGGGGACGGCGGTAACAGAATCAAAGGTGGTGCCCCAGCGGATCTCGTCCCAAGCGGCGGAGTTGCCCTCGTAGTCGGAGAAGCCCAAGCGGTCGAATTGGATGGTCTTGCCGCTGACGCTGGTGCCGCCAAGGGGTTCGCCGCCACCGAGCGTGGGGTCGATCCAGACGGTGACGGAGTCCGCGCCGACCGTGGCGGACAGGTCGAATTTCACCACAAACAGACGGACGGCGGTGTTCGCCGCCACGCCGGTGCTGGTGTAGGCCTCGTTGGCGCCGAAGTTGTATTGGGTGCCGGGCTGGCCGCCGTTCATGGTGAGGCCCGCCGTGAAGTTGCGGTTGGCGTCCGCCGTGTTGGTGTTATAAAGATCCAACATCTGATAGGTCGAAGCGCCGGTCTGCTGGCCGCTCTGGAAGAGAAAGCTGAAGTAGCGGGTGCCAACGGTGGAGTTGGTGACGGCAAGCGAGCTGTCGAGGAGCCGGAAAACACGGCCGCTGTCATTGGCGTCGATTTCACCGCCGCCCGGATTAACGGGAACGGTGACACTGTCCCCGCTCGAGCCGAGATAGAGCGGATCGGAGTAAGTCAGAGAACCGGCGGTGACGGCGGGTTCCTGATCGCCGAAGTCGATATCGGTCCAATTACCGGTATAACCGGTGACGGCGGGCGAGGTCGTGGAGGGGAGCTCGCCCAAGGTGTAGCCGGAGAAGGAATCGTGGCTGAGGAGGGTGGCGTGAGCGACAGAGCCGCCGATGACGGAGATCGCGAGGAGGGCGCCCAAGTTGTGGGGTAGGTGCTTGTAGTTCATTCTTTTGTGGTAGTTGGAAGGACTCGGCCTTGGCTGCGAAGAGCAAGCGGGTCCGCGCAAGAAGCGAAATGGAGCCCTCGAACCCGACATCGGTTTCTAAAAAATTCGCTCCCCACCCTTCCTGCGGGCGGGGGCGGACGGGAGACGGCCCGACGAACCGTTCTTATCGGGTGCCGGGTTCTCGCCGCGCCTCGGGCGCGAGAGTCCGCTCCGCCTCACGGACAAGGACGCGGGCGTTGATCCAGTCGAACCAGAAGCCTTCGCGGCCGCCGGTCCGCGAGAGGGTGCCGTCGGGACGGGAGCCGGAGATCTCGCGGGCTTGCGCGAGGGCCCACGCGGCCTCTTCACGTCGGCCGAGCCGATCAAAAGAGAGCGCGAGGATGGCCAACGTGGCGGCCCGGCGGGGGAGATTCTCGATTTGATAGGCGAGGCAGCGCTCCGCCCATGCGCTGGCGGGGCCGGGGCGCTCGCACCGGTATTCGAAGAGAGCGAGGGAGAAGGCGCTCCACGCCGACATGTGCGCGTCTCGATCACCCGACGGTCCGACGGGGGAAAGATTGCCACGAACCCGGTCGGCCAAGGGGACGAGCTGCTCCAGTATCCCGGCGTCGGCGGGCCTGAGGAGCGCGGCTTTGATCACCTGCTCAGCGACCACGACGTTCTCGGTTTTTCCGAAACGCCGCAGCGTCAGTTCGCGGAAATGGCGATAACGCTCCTCGTCGCCGGCCTCGCAAATAGTGGCGACGGCGGGCACGAACTCCCGGGAGATGACATCGGTGTCGGCGTCGTCGCATTGCGCGATGGCGATCCCGAAGGCGTGGTAGCGGACGGCGGCCTCGGGCCAACGAGCCGCCAGCGCGTGCCAGGTGCCGAGCGTGCCCATGACGTTGGCGCACTCCAGGGAGGAGGGGATGAAGGCGATGGGGGGCGAGCCGACGAGCGCGTCCGCGGCGGCCGTGTTGCCATGGGACAAGAGCACGGCGGCCTCCGAGATGCGTTCGCGGACCTCCGCGCGTTGGCGCAGGTCGGCCTCGACGGCGCGGGCTTGCTCGGCCTCTTGGCGGAGGCGCACCTGCTCGCGGCGGGCCTCGCGTTCCCGCAGAAAGAGCCAGGTCGAGGTCCCAAAACCGGCGCCCAAGGCGAGCGCGACCACGGTGCCGGTGACAAAGACGCTGCGGTTGCGGCGCATGAGCTTGCCTAGACGGTAGAACCGTCCGGCAGGATGGGCGGAGACGACTTCGTGCGAGAGACAACGTCGGACGTCCTCCGCGAGCCCGTTCGCGGTCTGGTAGCGAGCCCGCCGGTCCTGCGCCACGGCGCGAAGCACGATCCAATCGAGATCCTCCCTGACGGAGGCAAGAAGCCTCGCGGGCGCCGTCCGACGACGGGCCGCCGCAGTCGCGAGAGTCTCCCGATTCATTTCGGCGAGCAACGCCGAGGGCGGCCGGGCCCGCCGCTCCTGGATCAGCCGTCGCAAGGCTTCCGAACCGGTGCCCGACGGACCGGCCGAAAGCTCGAACGGGGGCCGGCCGACGAGCAGTTCACAAAGCAACACCCCGAGACTGTAGATGTCGCAACGGGTGTCGACGTCGGCCCCGGTCGCCGTCGCCTGCTCGGGACTCATGTAGGACGGGGTCCCGACCAGACGAAGCCCCGCCTCGACCGGCGCGTCCTCTGGAAAATCGCCGCCAAAAGTCTTCGCGATGCCGAAGTCGATCAGCTTCGGGACCGCGTTGCCGTCGTGGAGGGTGACCAGAATGTTGTCCGGTTTTATGTCGCGGTGGATGACGCCCTTCTGGTGGGCGTGCTGGACCGCGTGGCAGATCTGAACGAAGAGCTCGAGGCGTCGGAAAATATCGAGCCGGTGCTGGTCGCAGTAGTCGGTGATCTTCGTCCCCTGGACCCACTCCATGACGAAGTAGGGCAACCCGGACGGAGTGGAGCCGGCCTCGAGCACCCGCGCGATGTTGGGGTGGTCCATGAGGGCCAGCGCGCGACGCTCCATCTCGAAACACGCGAGGCCTGCGGGCGTGTCCATGCCGGGGCGGATGATCTTCAGCGCGACCTGCCGGCGAACGGGCTCCAACTGCTCGGCCACATAAACGACGCCGCAGCCCCCTTCGCCGAGCCGGCGCAAAAGCCGGTAGTGATCGATGCGCAAGCCAAGGTTGGACGCGGCGGGGTCGTCCGAAGCGGGAATCAAAAATTCTTCCTGCGGCGCAAAGCCGAAGAATTTGTCCGCTTGCTCGTCGAGCGCCAGCAACCGCGACAACTTGCGCCTCAGCTCGGGGGAATCGGCGCAATGCTCGTCGAGGAACGCTTCGCGTTCCTCCGACGTGGCAAGCTCGCCCGCCCGCTCGAAAAGCTCCCGTTCGCGCCGGCCGGGATCGGAGATATCATCGGGTGGATTCATCGCATCTCCTGGATAATTCCGAGCAGGCAGGCCCTGGCGTAGTGCCAGCGACGCTCGACGGTGCGCTCGGTCACGCCCAGATTGGCGGCGATCTCCTGATTGGTGAAACCGCCGAAAAATTTCAGCGTGACCAGACGCGCGCTCTCCGGGTCCTCGGTCGAGAAACGGGCCAGCGCCTCGTCGATCAGCAAGACGCGTTCGTCCGGCGTGGTTTCGACCACATCGACCGGAACGGCGAGCCGCGCATGACCATGTTTCAAACTAGCCCTGCGGCGGGCGCGATCGACAAGGATGCGCCGCATCGCCTGGGCTGCGGATCGGAAAAAGTGAACCCGGTCGTTCCACGCCTGTTTATCCCGGCTCACGAGCCGTAGCCAGGCCTCGTGCACCAACGCGGTCGCCTGCAGCGTCTGGCCGGGCGGCTCGGCCGCGATGCGAGCCGAGGCGAGATGCCGCAATTCATCGTAGACGAGCGGCAACAACTCCTCCGGCGCGTGGTCGTCGCCACGCGCCATCGACTCCAGAAAATGGGTCACCTCGTTCATGCCTCGATGGCTCAAGCGGACGATATCATGCGACCGAACGACGCGCACGGGCCGCGCGGAAAACGTGTATCGGGTCGCGGACTTAAAAAGCTCTCGGAGAGTGTTGCGCAATCAAAGAACGGCCTCGGCCGAGAAACCCCGACGACCCGGGCCGTTCCCCTTCCCTTCCCGCGCGGCCGGCGCTCTTGCCCGAACTTCTCCCTCCCGGCACTGTCCTTGAGGCTCTCCAAACCTCGCCTTGAACCCCGCCCCGCGCCTCCTTGCCGCCCTCCTCGCCGCGTCCCTCCTTGGGAACGCCGCGCTCCTCTTCCGCGTCTCCCAAGTCTCCGCCTCGGCCTCGCGCGAAGCCGACCGCCCCGCGAGTGAATCCGCGACAACCGCCGAGTCCTCCGCCTCCGACCCGGCCATGGCCGAAGCCCAAACCGCCATCGCCCTCCACCGCGCCCTCTCCGCCACCTCCCTCGCCGAGTTCCGCGACCTTCTCGTCGCGGCGGGCATCGAACCGAAGCTCCGCCGCGAAATGCTCCGGCTCCTTCTGCAACATCGCTACGCCGACCGCTTCCACGAACTTTACACCGATCAAGCGGACCTCGCGCAGACGCCTTGGTGGCGAAACCCCGACTATCGCGCCCTCAACTCCCCCGCCGCCCAACGCGAGCGCCAAGAGGCCGGGCAGGAACTCCAGCAACGATTCGAAGCCGACCTCGCGCGCCTGACCGGTGAAGATCCTCGCCGGCTGGACCTCGCCGAAAACCCCTGGCTGAAACGCCAATACGCCGGAATTCCCGCCGAGAAAGCCGAAGCCCTCTTCCGTCTCCAGCAGGACTACGACGAACTCGAGCAGCAGGTGCGCATGGGCGGCATGGAGTTCCAGCTTCCCGCCGATGTGGAGAAACTCCGGCTCCTTCGCGCCGAGCGCGAACGCGACATCGCCGCCCTCCTCACCCCCGAGGAGCGCTCCGCCTGGGAGATGCGCTCCTCGCCCACCGCGGACCGCACCCGGGATCTCGCCACCCGATACCAGGCGACCGAGGACGAATACCGCAGGATCTACGCGCTCCAAAAAGCCTTCGACGAGCGATTCAACTTCGACGACGGCGACCCCGATCCCGCCTCGCCCGCCGATTGGGAAGGCCAAAGCGCCGCCCAAAAGGAACTCCAAAAAGCGATCCGCGAAATCGTCGGCGAGGAGCGCTACGAGGCCGCCCGGCGCGAGAACGATTCCGACTACACCCTCGCGCGTTCCGCGGTCGAACGCCTCGGTCTGCCCGCCGAGACCGCCGGCACGATCCACGACCTTCGCACCCCGGTCGCCGAGGAGTCGCGCCGCATTTTCTCCGACCCCGCGCTTCCCGCGGAACAAAAGCGAGCCGCGCTCGCCAAACTCGCCGCCGACACCCGCGCCAAGGTCGAGCAGGTGCTGGGCCCCGAGGCCGCCGAGCTCTACTTCAAACGCGGCGGCATGAACTGGCTCGATTACCTCAACGGAGGAAGCCCCGTCACCATCACTGAAAACGGCGTCGAACCTGGAGAGAGAGTCGGCCGAGAACCCGAACCCATGCCGGTCCCCACCATCCTCGTCGACTGATCACGATTGACGCGGCGTTGGCCGCCGCGCGTCTCGACGGACGCCGCACAAGATGGAACACGTCGACCGCGGGGCGTTGACGGCGAAGCCGCCCGAATCGCGAAGCGAAACCTCGGCGACGAGGCGCGGATGCGCGTCGGGGCAACGCGCTCCACCTCGTCGCAAACCTCGCCGGGAGCGCGATCAACCTAGAAGTCGCAGTTGGGAGGGAAAGCATCGCGCAAGATGTTGAGGCGAATGGCGATCACGGAACCCCGACGCGCACCCGGCGGGTGATTGAAGCGGGTGACGTGATCGGCAGGCGACCAACAGGTTGCGCGAGACGCCCCGATCCGACTGCGATTTCTAGCGACCACCCCTGGGCGCGAGGCCCCGGGCAAAGCGGTGGAGTAACGGAGATGTTTTCGCCCGGTGGATGCGCGGGTCCCTCCGCGCATGGTTCGCGGTCCGTCCGCGAACCCAAACCACGGGCGCAGGGACGCGCCCATCCACCTTTTCGGATTCATAACCCACTGGATTCGAGATGCTCTCATGTTGTTACTTGAGGATCAAGGGAGACACCCGGCGCCACACCCGCCAGGGCCACGCGCGGCTCGCCGATTTCCCCGCTTTCGCTCCGCCCGTGGATGGGTTAAATTCCGATTCTTATGATCAAAGGCCAGAAAGTCGTCTGCATCAACGACACCTTCCCCGCGCTCATCCGCGCCATCTACAAGCAGTTGCCGGTGAAGGGCACGACCTACACGATCCGCGAAGTATTTCTCGGCCGCGAGAAGGTCGTGAAGGCCGGCGACTCCGCCACCGTCGGCCTGCTCCTCGCCGAGCTGACCAACCCGCCCGACCCCTTCCATCAGGGCAAGCAGGAGCTCGGCTTCAGCTCGGAGCGCTTCGCCCCGCTCGAGGAGAAGAGCGACGAGACCGCGGTCGGCGAGGAGGCCGGCGAACTCGCCGGCGTCGGCCACGGCGACGACAAGCCGCACAAGGGCTACTGGCAGAACTGATTCCAACGACTGATCGGAACCGGACTCTCGCCTCCAAGGTGGACGGGCGCGTCCTCTGCGCCCGTCGCCGTGACTCTCAAACCACGGGCGCAAGGATGCGCCCGTCCACCTAGAGCATTTCAAATGAAAGTGTAGCCACGGCCGTGTCGGCCGTGCCTTCGATAATCGGAACGCGCCCGACACGGGCGCGGCTACAACTTAATTTGAAACGCTCTAATAGGCCCGACCGCTGGTCGGGCTGCCAGACCAACGGTCTGGCCTACAGAGCGCGATGATCGGATTTTCTTACGACGGAATACGAAATATTATCAGACATGAAAAAGCGCGGGCTTAAAAAGCCCGCGCCTTTTCGCGTCGGCGAAGCCGGCACCGCGACACCGGGACGCCGCGACGCCCTTCCGGCTCAGAAGAACTTCTTCGCCTTGGCGAACCAGCTCTCGCTCGTCGGGTGCTCGGCGTCGCCGCTCACGCGGGCGAATTCCTTGAGCAGTTTTTCCTGCTCCGAGGTGAGCTTGGTCGGCACCTCGACGTGCACGCGCACGAGCTGGTCGCCCTGATGGCCGCGCTGACGCAACGAGGGCATGCCCTTGCCGCGGAGACGGAAGGTCGTGCCGCTCTGCGTGCCCGCCGGCACCTTCAGAGTCGCCTTGCCGAAGAGCGTAGGCACCTCGAGGGTGCCGCCGAGCGTGGCGAGGGTGAACTTGATCGGGATCTCGCAGAAGAGGTCGTCGTCCTGGCGCTCGAAGAGCTCGTGCTGCTTCACGTTGAGCACGATGTAGAGATCGCCGTCCTGGCCGCCCGCGAGGCCGGCCTCGCCGTTGCCGGAGGAGCGCAGGCGCGTGCCGGTGTCGACGCCGGGCGGAATCCGCACGTTGACCTTCGCGGTCTGCGGCACGCGGCCTTCGCCACGACAGGCCGTGCAAGCCTTCTCCACCTTCTGGCCGGCGCCGCCGCAGGTGGGACAGGTCTGGGCGAAGGTGATGATGCCGCCGCTGCGGCGGATCTGGCCGGCGCCGCGGCAGGTGGGGCACACGACCTTCTTGGAGCCGGGCTCGGCTCCCGAACCGCTGCACCGCTCGCAGGCGTGCAGCCGCCGGAAGGAGATTTCCTTCTCCACGCCCTTCGAAGCCTCCTCGAGGCTGATCTCGAGATCGTAGCGCAGATCGGAGCCGTCGCGCTCGGAGCCGCCTCCCCCGCCGCCGAACATCTGGTCGAAAATGCCACCCCCTCCGCCCATGCCGCCTCCGCCCTGCTGGCCGAACACCTCGCGGAAAATGTCGAAGGGATCGTGGAAGCCGCCTCCGCCCATGCCACCGGGGCCGCGCGGGCCGGCGCCGCCGTTCTGCGTGAAGGCTTGGTGGCCGTAGCGGTCGTAGGCGGCGCGCTTCTGCGGATCCTTCAGGACCTCGTAGGCCTCGGAGACTTTCTTGAACATCTCCTCGGCCTGCTTGTCGCCGGGGTTCTTGTCCGGGTGATATTGGACGGCCTTCTTGCGGTAGGCTTTCTTGAGCTCCTCCTCCGAGGCGCCCTTTTCGACGCCGAGCAGGGAGTAATAGTCTTCGTTGGCGGCCATGTCGGGTGTCAGCGAGCGGGAACGGGTTGTCGTTTTCTAATGAATACTCGGGGGCGGGCGGAGCGGCTCAGACCACCACGCCGTCCGCCGGATCGGCGGGTTTCTCGGGTTTGCCGGTGGAGACGACCACGCTGGCGGCGCGCACGAGGCGTCCGTTGAGCGTGTAGCCGACGCGGGTGCAGGCGGCCACATGGTCGGCGGGCACCTCGGCGCTCGGCTGCTGGGCGATCGCCTCGTGCAGATTGGGGTCGAAGGGCTTTCCGACGGGAGAGACCTCGGCGAGACCATGGTTGGCGAGCGCGCCCTTGAGCTGGGAGGCGATCATATCGACGCCGCCGGCGAGGCTCTTGAGGTCGGCGTTGGCGGCCTTGGTGGCGCTCAGCGCGTGGCCGAGGTTGTCGATCACGGGGATCAGGTCCTCGAGGATGCGCGTGGCGGCGCGGTGGGCGGCGTCCTCGCGATCACGGACGGCGCGCTTGCGGTAGTTGTCGAGATCGGCGACGGAGCGCAGGTAGCGTTCGTAGTTGTCGGCCGCCTCCTTCTTGGCGGCGGCGATCTGCTCCTCGGGGCTCGGGCCCGTGGCCGGCGCGGCGGACGCGGCCCCGGCGGCGGTCCCGGCGGCGGGCGCGGGCTGGGCCGCGTCGGGCTCTGGGGTTACTGGTGTCGGGTTGGCGGGTTCGGCTTGGCTCATGGGAAAAGGGTGCAGGTGAAAACAAGATATCCGTCGGCGCAAGCCCTGCGGATATTCGAGGCCGCGCATCGGGAAAAACACCTGCAACCCGCCGGCATCGGGACATAAAACACCTGACCTTCGCCCGCACCGCGCCTCTCCTTCGAATCATGAAACGCCTTCTTCCCTGGACCGCCTGCGCCGTCCTCCTCGCCTTTGTCATGGCACCGCTCGTGGCGGCCACGGCGGCCGCCACCGCGGCGCCGACCGCCGCCGCGCCGGCCCCGGCCGTGAACGACAAATCGCCCATCGCGCCCTACGCCAAGGCCATCGCCACCGTGACCGGCATCGCGATCTCGCCGCTTCTCGGCACCGGCGCGCTCGGTGCCTACGAAGCGTGGAAAGCCGAGACCCCCGAGCAAGAGGCCGCCCTCCCGTGGTATGCGCAGGCCACCTTCTTCTTGCCCGCCCTGCTCATCGTCGGCGTCTGCGCCGCCAAGGACTCCTTCGGCGCCGCCATTCCCCCCGGCCTGAAAAAGCCCCTCGATGTTCTCGAGACCATCGAAAACAAGGCCTCGGGCCTCGTCGCCGCCGGCGCGGTCGTGCCCTTCACCATGGCTTCGCTCTCCAAAATGATCGTGGCCTCCACCCCCACCATGCCGGCCGGCGACGCGATGCTCCACGCCGGCACGGCCACCATCGCGGTCGGCGCCATCGATTGGTCCTGGTTGCTCAACCTCCTCACCGTGCCGATCGGCGTGGCCGTCTTCGCCGTGGTCTGGCTCGCCTCGCACGCCATCAACGCCCTCATCCTCCTCAGTCCTTGGGGTGCGATCGACGCCGCCCTCAAGACCGCCCGGACCGCCCTCCTCGGCCTCATCACGATCACCGCGATGATCAACCCCTGGATCAGCGCCGCGCTCTCGCTCGTCGTTATCCTGATCGCCTACCTCGTCGCCGGCTGGGCCTTCCGCCTCACGATCTTCGGCACGATTTTCTCCTGGGACTTCCTCACCTTCCGCAAGCACCGCTTCCACGTCGCCGAAAAGGGGGAGAACAAGCTCTTCTCCAGCAACACGCTCACCAAGCAGGGCGTGCCCATGCGCACCTATGGCCGCCTCCGCCACGAGCCCGAGAACGGCAAACTCGTCTTCCGCTACCACCCCTGGCTCGTTCTCCCCGAACGCGCGACCGACGTGAAACTCGCCGCGCCCGCGGTCGGAGAAGGCCTTTTCATCAGTTCCATCGAGGACGGCGAGGAAACAGCGTTCGTCCTGCCGCCGCGTTACCGCGGCCACGAAGCCGAGGTCGCCCGCGCCTACGCGATCGAAGGCGGCGTCCGCCCCGTCGGTCTGCTCAAGGCCTGGGGCGCGCTGAAGGAACTCTTCGGCGGCGGCTCCGCCCGCACCCAGGTGACGTAGCCCCGTCACACACGGCGTTCTCATGTAGGCCCGACCGCCGGTCGGGCTTCCCGCCCCGTAAACCGCCAGGCCAGCGGCCTGGCCTACAACGATCACGCTCTCCGCACCGGGCGAATCACTCGCCCGGCTTTTTCGCCGCCGCCTCCGGCGCCGGCGTCTTCACCGTGAACGGGCCGCCGTCCTTCGTGCCGAGCACGAACATCACGAGCTTCACCGGCTTCTCGCCGCGGTTCACGCCGTTGTGGTCGAGATCGACCACCTCGCACAGCGCCTCGCCGGGCTTGATCTTGTTCACGCGCCCGTCGGCCAGCGTCACTTCGAGCTCCCCCTCGATCAGATAGCCGATGCAGCCGATCGGGTGCTTGTGCCAGCCCGTCTGCGCACCCGGCGGCATTTCCACCATCAAGGCGGTCACCTCCGCCTGCCCGTCCTCGGGTTTCGGATACGCGAGCGGGCGACCCGCCGCGTCGGTCGTCGTCTTGAGCAGGCGCGTCACCTTCACCGCCGACGCATAGTCGGTGGCGACCGTGGCCGGGGCAACGGCCGGCGCCTCGGCCAAAGCCAGGGATGCCGATACCGAAAACACCAAGAGACCAAGACCAGCCGGGATAAATGATTTCATTTCGCGGGACCCAAACGCGCCGACCCGCCATCGGCAAGCCCCGCTCTACTCTTGAGCCGCCGTGTCGAGGCTCACAATCTCGGCCGTTCGCATCACGGCGAACGGATCTTCAAATTGGCGAAGAGTCCGTCAGAGTTGTTTCCCACCCAGAGTCCAAGCGCCCCCGCCCGGCGCTCCGAGAGCGCGGTGACGACAAGCTACGGGGTCGGCGCTTCGTTCACATAAACGCTTATGGTGCGGCCGGCGACGACGATCCGCGCGTGAAACCAGTCGTTCGGGTCCGGAACGGGCGAGACCGCGGCCTCGTATTTCCCCGGAGAATGCTCCCGCAGCTGCCACCAATCCGCGTCCGGCAACGCGATGTATTGCACCGCCCGCGCGCGGCGCGGGATGTCCGGATTGTTGAAATTAAACGGCCGGAAATAGATCGCTTCGTAGGTCTGGTCGTCGGCGCCATGAAAGGCGATTCCCACGAAGCTCCGGCCGTCGGCGTCGCGACCGCGGAGATCGAGCTCGATCATCCCCTCGGTGAAGTCGGAGCCCGCGAGCCACACGAGACCGTTGCCCGGTTTCGCATCGAGCTGCACGGCCGCGCGGCCGGCGACTTCGACGATTTTCGCCGTTCGATTGACGATGCGCCAACCAGCGGGATCGGCGA
>CAMLNJ010000014.1 GCA_946481225.1 uncultured Verrucomicrobiota bacterium
GCGCGGGATCGATCTCGGGCACCACGACCGTCATGCCGAGCGCCGGCGCGAACAGCGCGAACAACGGCAACAAGGGTAGATCCACCTCGCCCGGCTCGATGCCGTAGGTCTCGCGAATCATCCGCACCTGCGCGTCGAACTGCCCGTGCGTGTAGACGACGCCCTTCGGCGCGCCCGTCGACCCGCTCGTGAACAAAATCGCCGCCGACTCGTCCCCTGCGCAGGCGCGCGCCCCCGCGTCGCCCGCCGGACGCGTCGCGCCCCGCCGCGTCAGCCGCGCCGTGTTCGCGCCCGACACCGCCACCTTCACCTCCACGCTGCGGAAAGCCTTCCGGAAAATCCATGCCAACGCGCGCGCCAGCGGAATGCCCACCAGCACGCGCGGCCGGCTGTGCTCCACGCAGCGCAAAAACGCCCGCTGCCCCATGCCCGGATCGATCACCACCGGCAAGGCGCCGAGCTCGAACAAGGCGAATACCACCGCGATCAGCGGCAGGCCCTGGCGCACCATGACCAGCGTCCGGTCTCCCGGCCGCACGCCCCGGGCGACGAGGCGTTCGCGCCACGCCGCCACCTCGGCCGACAGCTCGGCGTAGGAGAGCTCGAGATAGTCGATGCGCCGGCCCTTGCGTCCGCGCGGCACCTTGAGCGCCGCCTGCGCGGGATGCGCCGCGGCCTGCGCGACGAGATGACGGGCGATGTTGGCGGAAAGTGCGCTCACAAGGGAAAAGCCGGCCTTTAACGCAGACCGGCGGCGCCTGCGCAAGCGCGCGAGGGCCGCGGGCTACCCGGCGCCCTTCGCGTGCAAGTCCCGCGCCCTTAGGTGGACATGCGTCACCAGTTCCGTGTGCTCCACCGCCTCGTCGTCGTCCGCGTGGACCAGCCCCGCGCCAAAGGGGGGCGCCTCGTCGCCGCCGTCCGCCCAATGCGCCCACTCGATGCCGATCGTCCGCGGATCGCGACACGCCGCCACCAAGCCCTCGCGCCCCGCGCGCAACAAACGCTCCAAGCGGGTCGGGCCCGTGCCATCGCGCAGCGGCAGGTTCCTGAAGTCGCCATGGCTCAGCCCGCCGCCGGTCACCCACTGCGGTTCCTCGGCCGCCGCCGCGTCCGCTTGCGCGGAAAAACCCGCGCCGGCGTGCAATCGCCAGGACACCGCCGCCACGTCCGGCCAGGCGCAGGCCGCGCGCACCGCGCCCGGCGGAGGCGCCACGAAGCGGCAGCCCAGCACCAGATGCGAGGGATCGGCCGCGCGTAGGGCCTTTGCCGCCGTGGAAAAGTAGCGCCGCGCGAACTCCCTCGCGAAACGCGCCGAGTCCTCGGCAAAGGCCTCGCCTCCGATTCCCCGTTCCTCCCGGGTCAACTGCCGCACGGCCTCCCGGTGCGCGATCGGCAGTCCCCAACGCGCCGAAAGCGCCTCAAGCGTGCCGCCGTTCGCCGCGAGCGCGAACTCCCATGCCGCGTGATGCGCGGCCAGCGAAGGCTCGACGCTCAGGCAGGCTTGGAAAAGCCCCGGCCGCGAGGAGTCGGGCGTCCCCCAGCCCAGCCCGTCGTCGGTGAACCAACCGACCAGCTCACGCCGCCCCAGCCACGGTGCGGCGACCGCCGCCGCATGCGCCTCGGCCGCCTGCGGCCAGCGCGGATCGAACACGTCCGGCAAACGCAGCCCCGGCCCGTGCAGCAGGGGCGCGCCCGCGCGGCAAAAATCCGCCAGCGCCGTGAAATAAAAACCGCGCTCGACCAGCTCCGCGTCCGCCCAAGGACCGACCGTGTCGACGCCCCAGCCATGCAGGCGCGTCGCGGTATGACGCGCCCAGGCCTGCGAACCACCCGGACCGCCGCCGAAAAGCTGCTCCACCGCCCGCGCGTAGGCGCTTCGCAAGGTCGGCGGCGGCCCCGCGCGGCCATGACGGTTTACCCCGGCCACCGCCCGCAGCAGGACCGGCTCGTCCTCCGGCGTAAGCAGCCACCAGACGCCCTCATGCGTGCGACCGAGTCGGAAGAAGCCCGGCTCGCCCCGAATCGTCTCGGGCTTGATGTCGGCGAAAGTCGGCAAGGCGGCGGCGCGGCGCGTGGCTTTTCCCATGGCTGGGCTGTCTTCTCTAAGTCGCCGCACGGGAATTGCCGCAAAAAAGCGCAAGCCGCGCAAAACCCAGCCCCGATCTACCGCACGTTCTCGGATAACAGCCCCTCCACCCGCGACACAAGGGAGGTCCTAAAATCTCCGTCGCCCCCCCGCCCGCCGCTCACCGACGCCGGTCGGGACGCTCGAGCTGAAAACGGTCGCGCGTAGTGGCGTAGTCCTCGCCCCCCATGCGGCCGATGGCGTCCACCTTGGCCGGATCGACCGCTCCTTTCTCGCCGAGCACGTCGTCGCGCACCTGAAGCCGCAGGATGTCGCAAATCACTATGTGGGCCGCCATCGCGCCCTCGCCCACCGGCACGATCTGACGCACGCGGCACTCGAAGGCCGCCGGGGCCGCCGCCACGCGCGGCGGACGCACCGTCGCGCTCGGCGCCGCCTCGATACCAAAAGCCTCGAACTCGCTCTCGCCGTGCGGCAGACGCGCGGCGCAGGCGTTCATTTTCGCCGCGAGAGCGTGCGGCACGATGTTGACCACGCATTCGGGCACGGACTCGAGGTTAAGCACGGTGTCCTTCTTCACCCCGTCGCGCAGGTTGACCGGCACGAAAAGCAAAGTCGGCGGCACCGAGGTCACGCCGTTGAAAAACGAGAAAGGCGCGAGATTCGCCCGCCCGTGCGTGTCGACGGTCGACACCCACGCGATGGGACGCGGCGTGATGAGGTCGGTCATCCACGTGTAGGCTTCGCGGGCGGAGAGCTTGGCGAGGTCGATTTCCATGGGCGCACATTCACCGCCAAGCGCCTGCGCCGCAACGCCGCCCTGCGGGCGTATTTTGGAAAACATTGTGCGCCCGCTTTCGGCGGAGAACGCTGCCCGCTCCGCCACCGCCGCCCTTCCTCCCCATCCCATTCTCCGTCCCGCCGTCGCGCCCTTCTTTCCCTCTGCCGCCCTGTCCTTCCGTCGCTCCGTCCCTCTGTCGCTCTGTCCCTCTGTCGCTCTGTTCTCCCGTGTCCGCCGACTCTCCGCTCCGCCAGTCCCTCCGCGCCGCCCGCGCCAACCTCGGCCCCGGCTTGGTCCTCCAAGCCTTCGCCACCGCGCTCGTCGCCGCCTACTACCTGCACGCGCCCTCGCGCGCCGCGTTGGAGAAACTGGCCGCGTTTCGCGTCGAGATCGGCCTACCCTTCGCCCTCGTGTCCACGGCGATCTTCGGCGCGCTGATCCCCTTTGCGGTGCTGCGTTTCACCGATGCGGGCCGCAACCGCTACGGCCTCGCGCAGCTAAGCGCGCTCGTCGTCTACTGGGCATACAAGGGCTTCGAGGTTTCCATCTTCTACGCATGGCAGGCGCGCTGGTTTGGCGAGGGCAAGAACTTCGCCACCATCGCGCTCAAGACCTTCAACGACCAGTTCGTCTACTGCCCGCTCTTCGCCGCGCCCGTCACCTGGCTGGTCTATACCTGGGTGGAAAACGGCTTCGCCGCCGCGCCGCTCGCCGCGGAATGGCGCCGCCCCGGCTGGTATGCGCGCTGCGTGCTGCCCCTGCTCGTCACGACTTGGGTCGTCTGGGTGCCGGCGGTCGCGGTGATCTACATCCTGCCCACCGCCCTCCAGCTCCCGCTGCAAAACGTGGTGCTCTGCTTTTTCACGCTGCTGGTGATCTTCATGACCAGACGCCCGGCAAGCAAGTCGGGCTCCTGAGTCAACTTGCCTGCACCTCGCCGCTTCGCCCTCACTCTTTCGGCGCCGGCAGGCTCTCGTAGTCAAAACCCCAATGCGCCGCGAGCGCGCGCGCCTCGGCGTCGGTGAGATGGATAATCGCGCCGTGCTTCGGGCTCGAGAAATTGGTCGCGCGCATTACGCCTTCGTTGAGGCGGCCTAGGTTTTCGAAACGTTTGAAATCCGCCGTCTCGGCGAAGCCGTAGTTGTGGGGATTCACGCCAAAGACGTCATACATCAGCACGTGGCGGTCGGTGCCGAGACGCCGCCAGACCGAGGGGGCCTCGCGTCCCACGCGCTCCGGATCGTAGGTGGCGGGGTCGTAAACGTAGCCGTGCGTGAGGTGGTCGGAGACCGCCTGCTTGATGCCGCCGCCCGGCCCTTGGGCGCAGTAAAAGAGGTGGTATTTGTCACCCACGCGGGTGATGTCGCCGTCGAGAATCTGGTGACCGGGAGGATACTGGAAATACTCCACGGGCACGGTCTCGAGCTTGGTGAAGGCCTCGTCGGCATAGGAGTAGTAGAGCTTCGTTTTCCCGTGGCCGATGCGCATCGTGAAATAGACCATCATGCGATCTCGCGCCGGATCGTAGATGCTCTGGGGCGCCCAAATACAGCCGACCTCGCGGGTCTCCTCGAAGGCCTTGTCCATGCGAACGTGGGAGTAGCTCCAGTGGATGAGGTCCTCGGAGCGCATCATCACGATGCCGCGATTGTTGCCCCAGTCGTAAAGCTCGGCGGGGCGTTCCCACTGGGTGGTGCGATGGCCGGCGCGCTGACCGTAGACATGCAGGTCGGTCATCGTGAGGTAAAACGCACCGTCTCCCCCGCGCGCGATGTGCGGGTCGCGGATGCCTTTCTGCTCGGCGAGCTTGGTGCCGTCCATCACGGGCTTGCCGTCGTTCAACGCGGTGAAGGTGTAGCCGTCGCGGCTGAGCGCGAAACAAGGGCTGTGATGCTCGTCCTTGAAATAGACGAAGAAGTAGGCGCTGAGGTCCTTTTCCGAAACCGTCTTCCGCGCCGGAGCGGCGGGTGACGGCGCAGGGGCGTCGGCGTCCGACGACACCGAGACGGTCGGGCTGGAACAGGCGGCGAACATCAAAGCGAATGCCGCCGCGGCGAAAGAAATGAGGCGAGTAAGCATAGGGCGAAAGCGAGGGCCTCGATGTAAACGTCGGAAGGGACCGGCGGCGAGCCAACCTTCACCCAAGCCCACGGTCCGCCCGCGGTCCCCGGAGGCTGAACGCAAATTCATCCCGCGTTCATCCTGCGTTCATCTTCGTCGGTTAAAGTCGGCCCGCCTCGCGCTCACCCGGCCTATGCTCAATTCGTTCCATCCCCGCCCCCACCGGCTGCTCGCCTCTTTCATTACCGTCGCCGCCACCCACCTCGCGCAGGCCGAGGACAGCGTCACCGTGAAGGCCCAGTCCTGGCAGGAGGACGACAAGCGCGTCCGCGTCGATTCCCAATACGCGCTCCTCCAGACCGACCTCACCACCGAGACCCGTCTCAAGATCATGGGCCTCGTCGACACCATCACCGGCGCCACCCCGACCGGTGAAAAATCCGCCGCGCCCGGCGCCCCCGTCCCGCTCTCCGAGATGGACGACCGGCGCGAGGCCTGGGACGCGAACCTCGCCTACCAGTTCCCCCGCGTGAACGTCTCCGCGGGCTGCGGCGTCAGCCGCGAAAGCGACTACGTCTCCCACGGCTACGCGCTCAACACGCTCACCGACTTCAACCAGAAGAACACCCTGCTGCTCGTCGGCTGGGGCCACGCCGACGACCGCGTCGTGGAGCGCTTCTGGTCCGCCGACCGCGAAAAGACCGGCGACGACTTCATCGTCGGCATCACCCAGCTACTCTCCCCCGTCCTCTCCGTCACCGCCAACCTCTCCTGCGGCCGCGCCACCGGCTTCCTCGCCGACCCCTACAAGATCGTATCCACCACCCGCCTCGATCTCGATCCCGGCACCTACTACACGGTCCCGGAAAATCGCCCGGACGAAAAGGACAAGGTCTCGCTCTTCCTCGGCGCCGTCCGGCATTTCGATCCGGTCGACGGCGCGATCGACGCCTCGTATCGATTTTATCACGACAGCTTCGGGATCGACGCCCACACCGTCGACCTGAAATGGGTGCAGCGCCTCGGCCCCCGCTGGATGCTCGAGCCCTCGGTCCGGTTCCACCACCAGTCCGCCGCGGACTTCTACCACGCCGACCTCGACGCCGACGGGGTCGTCGTCTCCCTCGATCCATCCCTCGAGACCGGCACCGCCCGCGTCCCCTACTACTCCTCCGACTACCGTCTATCGAGGATGGAGACCACGACCCTGGGGCTCAAGGCCGCCTACGCGCTCAACGACCACGTCTCCATCGACTTCGCCTACGAGCGCTACCTCATGCGCGGGCTCGACGACGCCACGCCCCGGGGCGCCTACGCGGACGCCGACGTCTTCACCGTCGGCATGAAGTTCAGCCGCTGATCCTTCCCGCCATGAGCGCCCGCGTTCCCGACGCCTCGTCTCCGCCCGCCGCGCCCGCATCCGCGCCGGACGCGAGCGCGGGCGCGCCGCTGCGCCGGCGCCGCTGGTCCGCCCTCGGCACCGCCTGCGAGATCCAATACGCCTGCGACGACGAGACCCGCGCCCGCGCCTTCGAGACCGAGGCCCTCGCCTGGGTGGAAAACTTCGAGGCCCGCTACTCGCGCTTCCGCCCGGACAGCCTCGTCAGCCGGATCAACGACGCCGCCGGCGGCGACTGGGTCGACGTCGACGAGGAGATGGACGCCCTTCTGAGTTTCTGCGCCTCGCTGCACTTCCTCACCCGCGGCGTGGTCGACGTCACCGCCGCCCCCCTCCTCCGTCTCTGGAACTACAAGTCCGCCGCGCCGCGCATCCCCTCGTCCTCGGAGATCGACGCCGCCCTTCGCCTCGTCGGCTGGGGAAAAGTCCGGCGCGAGTCCGGCCGCGTGCGCCTGCCGGAGCGAGGCATGGCCCTGGACTTCGGCGGCTGGGGCAAGGAATACGCCGTCGACGCCGTGGCCGCCCTCGCCCGCGCCCACGGCATCACGCGCGCCCTGGTCGACTTCGGCCACGACATCATGGCCGTCGGCGCCGCCCCCGGAAAACCCGGCTGGCACATCGGCCTCGAAGATCCCGACGCGCCCTCCGGCCCCTGTCGCGGCAGCCTCGCCGCCGTCGACGTCGGCGTCGCCACCTCCGGCGACTACCTCCGCGGCTTCACCGTGGACGGAAAACGCTACGGACACATCGTCGACCCGCGCAGCGGCCACCCCGTCGCCAACGGCTGCCGACAGGTCACCGTCGTCGCGCCGAATTGCCTCATTGCCGGCGCCCTCTCCACCGCCCTCTTCGTCCTCGGGCCCGAGGACGGCCTCCGCCTCGCCGGCGAAATCATGGGCGCCGAGGCCCGCATCCTCGCCGACCGCGCCCTGCACCAAACCCGCGGCTTTTTTCGTTATGTCGTTTCCTAGCCTTCCCGTCCTCCGCTACCTCCTCGCCCTCTGCGCCACCGCCCTCCTCGCCTCCGCCGGGGTGAAGGTCGGCGAACCCTTTCCCTCGCTCGCCGACCAAGGCCTCGAAGGCGCGCCGCCCGCGCTCGCCGGACGCGTCGCCCTGATCGACTTCTGGGCCACCTGGTGCGCCCCCTGCAAAGTCTCCTTCCCGCACTACGACGCCCTGCAGACCGAGCTCGGACCGCGCGGCTTCACCGTCGTGGCCGTCAGCGTCGACAAGACCCCCAAGGCCTACGCCGACTTCGTGAAACGCCACGCCCCGGGCTTCGTCACCCTGCGCGACGCCGGCCAGAAGCTCGTCGCCGCCGTCGCCCCGCCCGCCATGCCCACCTGCTACCTACTCGACCGCAAAGGGGTGCTGCGCTTCGTCCACGCGGGCTTCCACGGCGAGGACGACGTGAAACAACTCCGCGCCGAGATCGCCCGACTTCTGGAGGAAAAACCGTGAACCCGTCCCGCCCCGCTTCGTCGCGCCTCGCCGCCCTTTCCCTGCTCGCGCTCGTCGCCCTCGGCGCCGGCTGCTCGTCCGGCAAGCTCGCCCGCGTCCAACCGTGGCAACGCGAGACGCTCGCCGGCCCCACCATGAACCCCGACCGCGACCCGCTCCGCTCCGCCATGAGCGAGCACATCTACTTCTCCCGGGAAGCCGCCTCCGGCGGCCGTGGCGTCGGCGGCAGCGGCTGCGGCTGCAACTAGTGTAGTTAAAAAATAACGACATCTTCCCCTGCCGTGCCACGTGGCACGGGCGTCCCGTCCGTGCGCCTTGTAAACGTCGCGCCGGTTCTCGCGCGCCACACCAGCCCCGGCCCGCCCTTCCAAACACCCGTCCGATCCTCCCCTCCCCCGCCTCCCATGCCCGTCTTCGCCCTCTTCCACCGCCTCCACTGGTTGCACCTGCCGGCCACCTTCCTCGTCCTCCTCCTGCAACGCACCCCCGTGCTGCGTCTCCTCGCCGCCGACGGCCCCGGCTTCGCGCTCCGCTCCGCCGACCTCCTCAAGTCCGCCTTCGCCCTCGCCGCCCTCGGCGCCTACAATTCGGTCACCGGCGCGACGACCTTCAACTCGAGCGCCGTCGCCCCCGCGACCGCCAGCCCCGCCTCCGCGCCCGCGCGCTCCACCGTCAAACTCGGCGCCGTCGCCGGATCCCCGTTCCAAGTCTCCTTCACCGTCAGCGGCGCCCCCGGTTTCGTCCAATCCTGGAAAGTCACCGGCCCCCTGCCCGCCGGCCTCGCCGTCTCCAGCAACGCGGGCGCCGCCACCCTGAACGGCGCAAGCTACGTGGTGAACGGCAACAAGCTCTTCCTGGCCGGCACCCCCTCCTCCGCCACCACCGCCAACCTCGTCGTCGCCGCCTATTCCAGCACCGGCGCGAAAGGCGACAACGCCTCCGTCACCTGCGCCCTCGCCATCTCCGGCCCCGCCGTGGACGCCGCCCCCGTTTTCACCTTGCAACCCCTCTCCCAAAGCGTCGTCGCCGGCGGCGGCGCGACCTTCACCGCCACCGTCGCCGGCAGCCCCGCCCCCGCCCTCCAATGGTATAAGGACGGCGACGCGCTCCCCGGAAAAACCGCCGCCACGCTCTCGTTGACCGGCGTCCAGCCCGCCGACGCCGGCGACTACGTCCTCGTCGCCACCAACTCCTCCGCGCCCGCCGGAGTCCCCTCCTCCACCGCCACGCTCACCGTCAACCACGCCCCCGCGTTCTCCGCCACCCCGACGTCTCGGACCGTCGCCCTCGGATCCTCCGTCACCTTCTCGGCCGCGGCCTCCGGCCACCCCGCGCCGACCTATGTCTGGAAAAAAGACGGCGTCCTCCTCGCCGGTCAAAACGGCCCCACGCTCACCCTCGACCCCGTCACCTTCGCCGCCGCCGGCCGCTACGTCGTCACCGCGATCAACTCCGTCTCCCCCGCCGGCGTCCCCGCGCCCGCCGCCACGCTCACGGTGCTCGTCCCCGCGCCCGCCGCCATCGTCGATCCCGGCACCCTCCGCACCGGGAGCCAGGTCGCGTGGGACCTCGCAGGCGGCGCCCCCGTCCCCGCCGGCCTCGTCTACAAAGCCGCCGGCCTGCCCGCCGGGCTCAAGCTCGACCCCGCCACCGGCTGCATCACCGGCGTCGTCACCGCCGCTCCCAAGACCTTCACCGTCACCACCTGGGCCCAGGCCGGAGCCATCAAGAGCGCCGTCAACACCGCCACGCTCGTGATCGGCGCCTTCCCCGCCGCGCTCGTCGGCTCCTACGAGGCTCTCCTCCACGCCGACGACGAAGCCGCCTTCCCCGCCGGCAAGGTCTCGCTCAAGGTCGCCGCCAACGGCGCCTTCTCCGGCACGCTCCTCGCCGACGAGCGCGCCGCCTTCACGCTCAAGGGCAGCCTCGCCCTCGCCGCCGACAACGCCTCCGGCTCCGCTTCGCTCACCCTCTCGCGCGGCAAGACGCTCCCCGCCTACCTCCTCGAGGTCTCCGCCTCGACCGCGGCGCCCGCCCTCTCCGCGACTCTCTCCCTCGGCGCCGCCCGCGTCGGTGTCTCCACCGACGGCGCCCGCATCCTCGCCGCCGCGCCCGTCGGGGCCGCCGGCCCCTACACCGTGCTCCTCGCCGCGCCGACCAACCTCGGCGCCGTGGCCGGCCACCCGCTCGGCGACGGCCACGCCACCGCCACCATCTCCGCCAAGGGCATCCTCGCGCTCTCCGGTAAAAACGCCGACGGCACCAAACTCGCCGGCAGCTTCCCCCTCGGCGCCGATCACGCCTACCGAGTCTACGCCAAGCCCTACGCGCTCGTCGGCGGCTACCTCGCCGGCACGCTCCCGCTCTCGCCCCGCGCCGACGCCGCCACCCGCTGGCACGTCGCCCCCGCCGCCGGCTCGGACGTCTACTGGCGCAAACCCGACCCCGTCGCCGCGACCACCAACTACGCCGATGGCTTCGGCCCCCTCGCCCTCACCGTCCGCCTCGAACCCTGGACCAAGCTTTCCAAAACCACCACGCTCGCGCCGCTCCTCGGTCTCGCCGGCGCCTCCGGCGACCTCACCCTCGCCCTCGCCGCCACCGGCCTGGCCAACGACGACACCGATCTCTACGGCCTGCCGAAACAGCTCGCCCTCTCCGCCGCCAACACCTTCGCCGTCGTCGGCGACAACACCTCCGCCCGCTTCACCGCCAAAGTGAACCCCGCCACCGGCGCGCTCAGCGGCGGCTTCATGCTCAAGGCCATCCCGCCCGTCGCCAAACGCACCGTCGTCTGCTCGGGCGTCCTGCTCCAAGCCGCGCCCGCCGACCTCCCCGGCCTCGTCGGCGGCGGATTTTTCCTCCTTCCCGCCACCACCCCCGGCGGCCCCGTCCTCTCCGGAAAAGTCGAACTCGCCACGCCCTGATCCCCGAAGAGGCGACGCAGGCTTTCAACCTCCGGCCAAACGTCCATCCACCGCGCCGCGCGCTCCCCGCGCGGCGCTTCTTGTCTCCACACGCCGCTCGCGAAAATCCAACAAACCACCGCGAACTTTTGCCCCCGCCGCGTATCTCCCTACATCTCCCGCCATGCTTGTCCGCGCCCTCCGCCTGCTCCTGCTCGTCGCCCTCGCCGCGCTTCCGCCCGCCCTGCACGCGCAGGTCAAAGCCTCGCTCCACGCGCTCAAATCGACCTTCCCCGCCGACTCGACCGAAGTCGTCGTCGGCCTCCGCCTCCAGCACGAGCCCCACTGGCACACCTATTGGCTTCAGCCCGGCACCGGCCTGCCCACCAGCCTCGCCTGGCAACTCCCCCCCGGCTGGAACGCCGGCCCCATCCGCTGGCCCGCGCCGCATCGCGTCTACGACACCGCCAAGAACCTCGCCGGCAACGGCTACGAAGGCGTCGTGTTTCTTCCCGTCACGCTCACCCCGCCGCGCGACCTCGCGGCGGACAAGCCCGTGACCCTCCGCGCCAAGGCCGAGTGGCTCATGTGCAAGGACGTCTGCATCCCCGGTTCCGCCGAAGTCAGCCTCACCCTCACGCCCACCGCCCCCGGCGCGATAACCACCGCCAACGTCACCGACTCGCCCGAGGGCGAGGCGCTCCTCGCCACGCTAGAGGCCCTGCCGAAGCCGCTCCCCGCAAGCTCGACCGCACGCGTCACCCGGCCCGACCCCGCCGCGAAGCGCCTTCAACTTCAGGTCTCAGGTCTCATCCCGCCGCCTTCCGGCGAACCATGGTATTTCGACGCCGACGCCGTCATCGCCTACGACAAGCCCCAGCCTCGCGCCGCCGACGCGCCCGCCGACCGGATCGCGCTCGAACTCGCCGTCTCCGACTACGCCGAGCCCTTCCCCGCCCGCCTGCGCGGTTTGCTTACCTTTGCCGGCGGACCGGCCTACGAGCTCGATCTTCCCGTCGAAGCCGCCCCCGCCCGCGCCGCCGCTCCCTCGACCGGTAACGCCAAGGCCGCCGATGGAGCCTCCGCCGCCTCCCTCGCTGGCATCCTCGCCCTCGCCTTCGTCGGCGGCCTCATCCTCAACCTCATGCCCTGCGTCTTCCCCGTGCTCGGCCTGAAGGTCATGGGCTTCGTGCAACAGTCCGGACACGACCGCAAAAAAATCACCGCGCACGGCTTGGTGTTCACCAGCGGCGTGCTCCTTTCCTTCTGGCTGCTCGCCGGCGTGCTCGCCGTCCTTCGCGCCGGCGGCTCCGAGCTGGGCTGGGGATTCCAGCTCCAGGAGCCCGGTTTCGTCTTCGCGATGGCGGTCGTGCTCCTCGCCTTCGCGCTCAACATGTCCGGCGCCTTCGAGTTCGGGCTCGGCGCCACCGCCGTCGGCGGCTCGCTCCAGCAAAAGCAGGGCTACGCCGGCTCCTTCTTCACCGGCGTGCTCGCCACCGTGGTCGCCACCCCTTGCAGCGCGCCCTTCCTCGCCCCCGCCCTCGGCGCCGCCCTCGCCCTGCCCACCGCCGCGAGCTTCGCCGTCTTCACCGCCGTCGCGCTCGGCCTCTCCACGCCCTACCTCGTGCTCGCCGCCTTCCCCGCCGCGATCCGCGTCCTGCCGCGCCCCGGCGCCTGGATGGAGACCTTCAAGCAAGGCATGGCCTTCCTCCTTTACGCCACGGTCGTCCTCCTCGTCTGGATTCTCGCCGGGCAACTCGGCGCCGACGCCCTGCTCTCCGCCCTCCTCGCCCTCGCCCTTCTCGCCTTCGCGCTCTGGCTCTACGGCCGCGCCACCGCGCCCGAGGCGCGCAAACCCCGTCGCAAAACCCTCGCCCTTTCGCTCCTCCTCGCCGCCGGCGCCCTCGTCTACGGTTGGCCCCGCGCGGCCGCGCCCGACGAGATCGTTTGGGAGCCTTGGAGCGCCGAGCGCGTCGCCGAGCTGCAAAAAGAAGGCCGCCCGATCTACGTCGATTTCACCGCCCGCTGGTGCTTCACCTGCCAGACCAACAAAAAAGCCGTCTTCCACGGGCCGGGCTCAGGCGAGGTTCTAAAAACTTTCCGCGACAAAAAAGTCGCCACTCTCCGCGGTGACTGGACCAACCGCGACCCGAAGATCACCGCCGAGCTCACGCGCTGGAAACGCGCCGCCGTGCCCTTCAACCTCGTCTACCTGCCCGGCCGCGCCGAACCGCAGGTGTTACCCGAACTTCTGACGCCGGGCACGGTTCTCGAGGCTCTTCGAGCCTCGCCTTGAACCCGCCCACGCCGCCGACGCGATCGGCAGATGCTCAGCAGGTTGCACGAGATGAGTCGCGGCTATCGCCGCCCCGTAAAGCACGGCACGGACGACGGGCCGACTTATTTGCAAGACACGGCCCAGGCCCAGGGTTAGCGGGGTTTGGCGGATCAGGAGACGGGCCAGAAAACCCGCCCCGTTCCCGGGACCGGATTCCGCGGCACGCTGTCCAACAATCACCTATCGAAGCCCTGCTCGGTCGAGGCCAAGCTGAAACCCTTCGACCTCGGGTGCCCATCCAGCCGTCGTTCGGAATCGAATCCCGGCGAGAGCGGGGAAAACGCGTGGACCTGTCCGCACGAAGCGCGTCCCCCGGAGGCGCGGATCGGGTCGCCGCGTTCGGCGTGGTTCATAACGCCGTCCGTCCGCGCGTCTGGTGTATTGACGGCCCCATGACACCCCGCACTGTGCTCGGGAAGCCCTTCGCCATTCCCCGCGAAGCCGCCGCCGTCGCCCCCTCACCCCGCCCCAAGGGTTTTTCACGCCTCCATGCCAGAGCCGGCATCCCGCCCTCCCACCATGTCCGACATCGCCCGCAAGGTCGGGCTCGGACGCTCGACCGTGTCGATGGCGTTGCGCAATCACCCGGAGGTCGCCGCCGCCACCCGGGAGCGCGTGCTTCTGGCCGCGCGCGAGCTCGGCTATCAGCCCAACCCCCTGATCTCGCTCCTGATGTCGAGATTGCACGAGGAGACGGCCTCGCGCCGCGATACCGTGCTCGCGGTGATCAACGAGCCCGAGGCGCGCTGGAACTGGCGAGATTTCCCGATCTTTCGAACGATGTGGTCCGGCATCGAGGAACAGGCCCGCCGACGCGGATACCTGATCGAGGAGTTTAGCACCGGCCCGCGCGGGCTGCCGCCCGCCCGCCTCCGCCAAATCCTCGCCGCCCGCGGCGTCCCGGGCGTCATCCTCGCCCCCAAGCTCGAGACCGGACCGAGCCGCTTCGCCGGCTGGGAGGATTTCGCCGCGGTCACCCTGAACTGGTCGATCACCACGCCCGGGCTGTCGCGAGCCTGCGTCGACTGCATCCACAACTTCAACCGCGCCTGGGCCGCGCTGGAAGCCCGGGGCTACCGCCGCATCGGCTTCTTCAACAACCCCGGCCAGAGCATCCGACTCGCCCACCAATATCTCGCGGCGAATCTGGCGCAGCTCTACTTTCTGCCCCCGGAGCGCCGCGTAAACCCGCTTTCCCTTCCGCCGGACCAGGTGACGGCGGAGGATGTGCGCGCCTGGCTGCGCCGCGAGCGGCCGGACGCCGTTCTGCTCTCCGACGCCGGCCACGGGGCGCACCTCGTGCGCCAGGCGGCCTCGGTGCCCGACGAGCTCGGCATGGCGGCGCTCGAACTCGGCAACGCCCCCGCGGGCATGTCGGGCATCGATGAACGCGTCGGCGCGATCGGCGCCGCCGCCGTCGACCTCCTGATCGGCCGGCTCCAACGCAACGAACGCGGGCCCGTCGAGGCGCCCCGCCTGCTTCACGTCGCGGGCGCCTGGCGGGACGGCGACAGCACGAGGCCCCTCCAGGCATGAAAAAGCGCGGACGCCGCCAGGGCGTCCGCGCGAGGCACGGGTTTGTCGTCGCTCCGGCTCGGAGCGTATCGATCGGCAGCCGCGCCCGTCCTCGGGCGCGGCGCACCGGGTCACTGCCAGAGGTTGTAGCGGGTGAACTTGAACTCGGCGCGACTGGTCGAGGAGCTACCGCAGCTCGTGATCTCGAAACCGTGCTGCACGTCGCCCACCGTGATGTCGCCGAACCATCCCTTGCTCTTGACCCAGTTCAGGATGGCGCGGGTGTCCACCCAGGCGCTGTTCGTCTTCGAAGTGCGCAGGAACGAGGTCACGTTGATGGTGCCGTTTTTGCCCCGGAAAACGTTCCAGGTGCTGCCGCCGACGGAGACGTTGGTGGCGACCGGCCTGGCGTTGCCGTTCGCGTCCCAGGAGGAGGAAATGGGCTTCACGTTGCCGCCGCCGGTGGAAGTGCCGGTGTAGTTGAACCAGAGCATCACTTCCTCGCTCTTGGAGGAGTTCCAGATGTCGTAGGTCACGGCCCAGGCGCCGCCCGAGGGCGTGACGGCGGTGAAGTTGCCGTCGAGCTTGG
>CAMLNJ010000015.1 GCA_946481225.1 uncultured Verrucomicrobiota bacterium
TCCGACACCCTCGCTCCTTACGCGCTCGATATCGTCAACGTCCCCGCCGGCTACGCCACCTTCGCCGCCGCCGCCGTGGACAACTCCGGCGCCGTCACCACCCACACCGTCGCCGTCACCATCAACCCTTGGTATAAACAGGAACTGCTCGCGTTGCCCGCCGGCTACACCGCAGGCGTCACCCTCGCCGCCATCAACGCCTCGGGCCAGATCGCCGGCACCGCCGAAAGCGCCACGCTCGATCAAGCCTGCCGCTGGGACGGCGCCACCGCGATTCCCCTCGGCTTCCTCTCCGGCGACGTCTCCAGCCGCGCCCACGCCATCGCCGACGACGGCGCCGTCTACGGCGAGTCCATCGCCTCCGGCGGCTCCCGCCGCGCCTGCCGCTGGTCCCCGGCCGGAACGATCACCGACCTTTCGGGCTCCATCTCCGGCCAGACCGCCGTCGCCGCGCTTGGCGTCGACCAACAAGGCAGCGTCCTCTACGAAGCCGCCAACGGACGCAACTACCGCGACGCCACGATCCTCCCCCTCAACTTCGATGCGAGCGCGGGCATCGCCTCCTCCGGGCTCGTCGGCGGCTACGATTACAACGGCAGCTCCGCATGGAACGCCGCCCGCTGGACCTCCGGAAGCGCCTCCGCCCTGCTCCCTCCGCAATCCGGCCTCGTCTCCAGTTGGGGCTTCGCCATCAATCGCTCCGGCGCCGTCGCCGGCATCAGCGACCCCGACGACTTTGGCTGGAGCAGCGCCACCGCCCGCGCCACCTACTGGGCGGCCAACTCCACCACACCCGTCGACCTCGCCCCCTCCGGCTCGACCGCGAGCGTGGCGGAAGGCCTCAACGACCACGGCGAAGTCGTCGGCTATTACCGCACTTCGGGCGACCAACCCTTCCTCTGGACCTCCGCCACCGGCTCCATCCCCCTGCGCGACCTCGTCATGCCCGCGGTCGACCTCGATCTCTACTACCCGCGCGCCATCGGATCGACGGGCGCCATCGCGGTCGAAGCGTGGAACTTCTCCACCTTTGTCCCCGTGCGCCTCACGCCCGTCGCCGGCCTCGACCATGACCATTGGCTGCGCTCGAAATTCAGCCTCGTTCAAATCGAGTCCACCGGCGTCGTCGGCGACACCGACGACCCCGACGCCGACGGCCGGCCCAACCTCCTCGAACGCGCCTTCGGCCTCTCGCCCACCACCGCCGAAACCACCCTATCCGGCTCCGGCCACCCCGTGCTCGGCTACGACAACGCCGCGCAAAAGGTAACCCTCGCCTTCCGTCGCCTGCGCGCCCCCACCGACGTCGTCTACACCGTCGAGTCCACCTCCGACCTAGCCGGCGGCGTGTGGTCCTCCGCCGGCGCCGTCGAGTTCAGCCGCGACGCCCTCGATGCCGACTGGGAGGAAGTTGTCTACCGCAGCGTCGCCACCCCCGCGCCCGGCGCCCCCGTCTTCCTCCGCGTCCGCGTCGGTCGTTGATTCCCGTCCGTCGGCGCGCCTTTCTCGCCGCCGCATGAAACACTGGTTCGACGAGGCCTTCTACCGCCGCGGCGCCGCGCAGCTCGCCGCCCTCCACCCGCGCTTCGACGCCGACCGCTTCCTCGCCCGCGCCCTCGCCGACCTCGACGCATTGGAACTCATGGCGCGCGTGCAACGCACCGCCGACGCCTTCCACGTCGCCCTCCCCGTTCCGTTCGCGGAGCAACTCGACGTCCTCCGCGCCCACGCCGCGCAGATCGGCCACACCTTCGCCGCCATCTGGCCCTGCACCCACGTCGCCGCGCAGGGCCTCGACCACCCCTCCCTCGCCCTTCCCGCCCTCCGCGATCTCACCCGCCACGGCTCCGCCGAGTTCGCCATCCGTCCCTTCCTCGTTCGCGACCTCCCCGGCACGCTCGCCGTCATGCGCGAATGGGCCGCCTCGGACGACGAGCACGTCCGCCGCCTCGCCAGCGAAGGCAGCCGCCCGCGTCTCCCCTGGGGCCTCCGCCTCCAAGCCCTCGTCGCCGACCCGCGTCCCACCCTGCCCATCCTCGCGGCCCTCCGCTCCGACCCCAGCCTCTACGTCCGCAAGTCCGTCGCCAACCACCTCAACGACATCGCCAAGGACCACCCCGACCTCGTCCTCGATCTGGTTTCCGCCTGGGACCGCGCCGACGCCCGCACCGCGTGGATCGTGAAACACGCGGTGCGCACCCTCATCAAGCGCGGCCACCCGCGCGCCCTCGCCCTTCTCGGCGCCGGCGCCGCGCCCAAGCTCCGCGCGACCATCGCCGTCTCCCCTCGCCGTATTCGTCTCGGCGATACAGTCGCCTTCGTCGCCAAGCTCGTCTCCGACTCCTCCCGCGGCCAGTCGCTCATCGTCGACTACGTCATCCACTACGCCCGCGCCTCCGGCCGCTCCTCGGCCAAGGTTTTCAAATGGGCCGCCCTCGACCTCGCGGCCGGCGAATCCGTGGAACTGACCAAGCGCCAGACGATCCGCGACTTCACCACGCGCCGCCACCACCCGGGTCGTCACCGTGTGGAGCTGCAAATCAACGGTCGTCGCCTCGCCGAAACCGCTTTCACCCTTACGGTCTGACGACCGTCCCGCTTCCTCTCGTTTTCATCCATCCATCATGGTCAACCTCTCCGCACCCGATCTCACCCGACACCCGCCGCGCAGCCCGCGCGTGAAACTCGGAGGCTTTGTCCACCTGCCCCGCCTGCTCGACAAGGCCCGCGCCTCCGCCGCCGGCAAACTCGGCGAATTCATCTACCCCTGCCCGCTCGACCAGCGATTTTTCGCCTTCGCGGGCGTATCGCCGGACGCTCTCCTCGCAGAGGTGAAAACCGGCAAGAGCGACACCGAGATGCTCGCCTGGGTTACGGCCAACCTCAGCCCCAAACGGCAGCCGTGGGAGATCATCGCTTGGTCCGACTACCTCACCGCCCTTTCACCGGGAGACATCCAACGCCACAAGGTCTTCGCCGAGCATATCGAAAAGCTCGGCCCCGGGCGCGACGACATCGTCACCTACTTTGACCGCCTCGATCTCGATGACTACGTAAGCTACGGCGGTAAATCATGATGGCTCATGTATGGCGTTTTATCTTGCACCCCGACCCATCTGCCATATTGAGTATGGCAAATGAAAATGACCATGCATATCGACGAGGCGCTTTTGGAGCGCGTCATGCGCGAATACGAGTTCGCGAGCAAAACCGAGGCCGTCGAGGCCGCGCTTAAGGAGCTCGACCGTCAAATGCGCATTCGCGACTTCCGCAAAAACGGGCTCGGCCTCACGCCCGAGGAGCTCGGCGACGCCGTGGATCCCTTCTACGACGAGAAGCTCGGCTATAACGTCTACCCCGCCCCCGCCGTCGCCGAAGCCCCCAAGCCCTACGACTCCCATGGATCTGCCGATCCTCGTTGATAGCAGCGTATACATCCGGCTCATGCGGCAACGGCTCGACCCCGTTGCCGTTCTTTTTGAGCACTACGACACCGTAAACCTCGTCACTTGCGGCATGGTTCGCCTCGAGGTGCTCCGAGGCGTGAAGCATCCGAACGCCCGGGAACGCCTCGCGGAGTTCATGTCGGTCATGCAATATGTGCCGACCGACGAACGGCTCTGGCGCGAGGCCACCAACCTCGCTTGGCGAATCGATCGCCTCGGCCAGCCGATCCAGGCCACCGACTCGATTATCGCCGCGTCCGCCCTTCGCCTGGGCGCATCCGTGCTGACCCTCGATTCCGACTTTCAACGCGTGCCCGGCCTGCACGTGCTTTCACTTCCTCCCCACCTCGATCCCTGACCGCGCGTGTCCTCGCCTTCACCCGAACTCGTCCTCGTTTTCGACGCCAACAATCGTCTCGCCGTCCGCTTCACTCCCGCCGGGCGCGTGCCGGCCGACGGCGCCGCCATTCCCGGCGTCCGGCGCGCCGGTATGGCCCTGGAGGTGGCGCTTAACGCGAAGACTTGGCGCGTCACCGCCGGAAGCCTCGCCGATCCGGACGCTCGCCCCCCCGCCGATACCGGCGTCGTGTTCTACTCGCTCGATCAGCTTTCCGGCAGCCCCGGCGCCAACACCCCGCTTCTCTCAATAATCCTCGCCGCGCTCGAGCCTCACCTCGTCGAGCTGCCCTACCTCCACCTCGGCGAAAACGATTTCATCTACAAATTCCGCCCCGCGCAGGAGCGCAACACCGCCATCTACGCGCAGGACGAGGCCTCGCGCGGCCTCTACCAGTCCGCCCTCTGCGCCGCGATCAAGGCCCTCGCCCGCCGCCACGAGCGCTCCGCCGCCGACCCCGTGCCGCTCGACTTCGGCGCCGTGCAATACCTCCTCCCCAGTCACTTTGGGTTTTGCCTCGGCGTGAAAAACGCCATCGAGCGCGCCTATGAGACCCTCGCTGAAAATCCCGGCAGGCGCGTCTTCATGCTCTCCGAGCTGATCCACAATCCCTTCGTCAACGACGACCTCCTCCGCCGCGGCCTGCGCTACCTCCAGTCAGACAAGGGCGTGCCGTTCACCGTCTCCGGCCGGAAGATCACCGCCGAAAACCCCGCCACGCCCGAGGACCCCGCCCGCTGGGACACCCTCGTTCCGGAGGACATCGTCATCATCCCCGCCTTCGGCGCCACCGACGACGACAAGCGCCGTCTCGTCCGCCGCGGCCTCGCCGTCTGCGCCTACGACGCCACCTGCATGCTCGTCGAAAAGGTCTGGAAGGCGGCCCGCGCGTATGGGCGTGACGGATACACCGTCGTCATCCACGGCAAGCACGAGCACGAGGAGACCAAGGCCACGTTCTCCAACACCCGCCGCCACGCCCCCGCCGTCATCGTGCGCAACCTCGCCGAGGCCCGCGCGCTGTCCGCGCTCCTCCCCGTCCGCCGCGACCCCGCCTCGCAGGCCCGCTTCGAGGCAGCCTTCGCCGGCCGGCACACCGAGGGCTTTTCCGTCGCGCGCGACCTGGAGCGCGTCGCGGTCGTCAACCAGACCACCCTGCTCGTCAACGAGACGCGCGAGATCATCGAACACCTCCGCGCCGCCTACCTCGAAGCCTGCGGCCCCGACGAGCCCGGCGCGCCCGCCCGCGTCGGCGGCAGCGGCCGCACCGACACCCTTTGCTACGCCACCCAGGTGAACCAGGACGCGCTCGGGCGCGCCCTTGCCCGGCCGCTCGACGCCGCCTTCGTCGTCGGCGGGAAAAACTCCTCCAACACCTACCAGCTTTTCCGCGTCTGCGAGGAAAAGCTCGGCCGCGCCGCCTTCTTCATCCAAAGCGAAAACGACATTCGCTCGCTCGCCGAGGTCTCCCATTTCGTGTTCCCCGCCCACGGCCCCGCCGCGGCGGGCGGCGGCCGCACCGAAACGCGCCCGCTCTGGCCGGACGAGACCTTCGACCGCCCGCGTCGCGTCCTCATCACCGGCGGCGCCAGTTGCCCCGACGGGCTCATCCAGGCCGTCATCTCGCGCATAAACTCGTTTTTCCCCGCCGACCGCCTCCGCCCTGTCGAAACGGTGCTGGCCGATCTCGAGCGACCCTTGACTTAGGCTCAGTGCGACCCGCCCTCGAGCTCGCCGGGCTTGAGCAGGCCGGCGAAGAGCGACTTGTCGGCCCCCTTCATATAGGCTTCGGCGGCGGCGACGCTGCCGTCCTTCACGCGGGCAAGCAGGCTCTGATCCATCGTGGTCATGCCGTCGGAGCGGCCGTTTTCGATGATGGCCCGGATATTGGCGATCTGACCGCTGCGGATGGTGTTAGGCAGGGCTTCGTGCTGGAGCAGGATCTCATGCACGGCGACGCGGCCTTTCGGGACCTTCTTGCAGAGCAACTGGGAAACGACGCCCGCGAGGCAGCCGGAGAGCATGACACGCACCTGGTTCTGCTCGTCGGCGGGGAAGGTGTTGATGATGCGGTCGACCGTCTTGGGCGCGTTGTTGGTGTGGAGCGTGCCGAAGACGAGCATGCCCATCGAGGCGCAGCCGAGCGCGAGCTTGATCGTCTCGAGCTCGCGCATCTCGCCGAGAAGCACGATGTCGGGGTCGTGGCGCATGGCGCCTTTCAGCGCGTCGGCGAAGGTGCGGGTGTGCTCGCCGACCTCCCGGTGGACGATGGTCGACTTCTTGTTCTGATGCACGAACTCGATCGGGTCCTCGATCGTGATGATGTGCCGGGCGAAGTTCGCGTTGATGTAGTCGATCATCGCCGCGAGCGTAGTGGATTTACCGCTACCAGTTGGGCCGGTCACGAGCACGAGGCCCTCGTTGAGGTGACAGAGTTTTTTGAGGGTCTCGGGCAGCTTGAGGTCATCGAAGGACAGGATCTTCGAGGGGATCTGGCGGAAGACCGCGGCCTGGCCCCAATGGTTGTAGAGATAGTTTCCGCGGAAGCGGGCGAGGCCGGGGATCTCATGGGCAAGGTCGAGGTCCTTGCGTTCGAGGAAATCGGCCCAGCGCGTCGGCGGGCAGATTTCCTTCAGAAAAGCCTCCATCTGGGAGGCGCCGATAGGCTCCGACTGGATGTCGGCGAGGCCGCCGGAGATCCGGGCGCGCGGGGGCTGGCCGACGGAAAGGTGAAGGTCGGAACCGCCGCGTTCGAGCATGAGACGGAGAAGGGAATCTAGGGCGGGCATCTGGGGAGCGAGGAGATTGGAGCGGGGAGCAGGAAGCCGTAGCAGCGGAAGGAGACGGCGAGGGACGAGGGGCTAGACGATACGAGCCTTGAGCACGCGATTGCTGATGTTGGCGCGGGCGGTCTCGGCGGAAACGCGTCCTTCCTCATAGAGTTTAAAGACCGTCCCCTCCATGAGGCACATGCCGTCGCGCTGACCGGTTTCCAGGATGTTGCGCAGGCCCTGGGTCTTGCCTTCGCGGATGAGCGCCGAGACGGCGGGATTCCCGATCAGAATCTCGCATGCGAGCACGAGGCCGCCGTCGACCGCGGGGAGAAGCCGCTGGCAAACCACGCCGCGAAGACTCTCCGCCACGCTGGCCCGAATCTGCGCTTGCTGCGCGGGGGGGAAGACGTCGAGCAGGCGGTTGAGCGTCGTGGCGGCGTCGCTCGTGTGCATGGTGCCGATCACAAGGTGGCCCGTCTCGGACGCGCTGATCGCCATCTCGATGGTCTCGAGGTCTCGAAGTTCGCCGATCACGATCACGTCGGGGTCCTCGCGCAGCGCGCCCTTGAGCGCGGAGGCGAAGGATTTGGTGTGCGGGCCGACCTCGCGCTGGGTGACGTTGCACTTGCGGGCGACTTGCACGACCTCGATCGGGTCCTCGACGGTGATGACGTGGTCGCTGCGCGCCGCGTTGATCTCCGCGACGAGGGCGGCGAGCGTGGTGGTCTTGCCCGCGCCGACGGGACCGGTGATGAGAATGAGGCCGTTGTGGTAGGTGAGCAGCTTCGACACCGCATCAAGGTTGCGAAGCCCGAGGTCCTCGAGCTTCGGAATCTTGGCCGCGATCATGCGGTAGGCGCCTGCGGGCCCGCCCTTGTGAACCATCAGGTTCACGCGGTAGCGGTGGCCCGAGTCGAGCGCCAATGCGTAGTCGAGATCCTTGCGCTCCAGGTAGAGCGTCCGCTGGTGCGGGGCGAGCAACACGGTGTTGAGGCGCAGCGATTCCTCCGCGGTGAGAACATGTTTGCTGATCGGACGCAGCACCCGTTGGCGGCGAATAAAGGGCGGGGAGCCGGCGGAAATATGCAGGTCGCTCACACCCTCGCGCACGCAGGTCGCGAGCAGGTCCCGCAAAAGCACCGCGAGCGCGGCGTCGTCCATCTGCGACACGCTCGCGAACGGAAAGCCATCCAGTCCGCCGACGGGTGGTTCCTCCGCCGGTGGCTCCGGAGCCGCTCGCACCGGCTCGGGAGGCTGAGTGAAAGGCGGAAGCGTCAGCGGCACGTTCGACGGAATCGTCGCGATAAACACACCTGCGGCGGACGGTGCCGTCGGAGCGGCCGAAGGCGCGAAGGAGGGAACGGTCGGCGTCGACGGCGCGGCGTGGGCGGAACGGTGAAGCGCCAAGGCGGGCTTCTTCGGCTCCGCCGGACGCGGGATCGGGGCATTCGTGCCGGTGGCCTCCGCAAAAGGATCGTCGGGCGGCGGACCCGATTTCGCCTTCGCCTGCGCCAACCCGGCGATGCGCTCAAGGGCTTCGATCCCCTCTTCGGGCACATGCCGTGCGTCGACCAGCTCCTGCGCAAAGTCGAGAAGGTCCACGTCCTCGCCTAGCTTGAGACGCACCGCCAAGGCGGTCCTGAGGTTGAAGAGCCCCTGATCGATGCCGAGACGCACCAGCCAAACGATAGACGGCTTCATCTTCCCGACCTTCGGCAAGTGTGCTGCATCTGTAAAAGAATTTTCAGGCATAGGCGGCGGTCTTTTTGCTAAGTAAGAACGGACACATCTTCTCCGCCGAGCCCGCAACGCTAGCCTGCCCAAATGTTACACGACGCTCACAACCACTTGCAGGACGGAACCCTGGATCGTCATCTGGACCGCATCGCGGACGCGTGGCCCACGACCGCAGGCCCGTGCGGACGAATGGTCGTGAACGGCACGCACCCGACGGATTGGTCGCGGGTGGAGGCCTTGGCCGACCGGCATGGTTTCGTGCTTCCCGCTTTCGGCATACATCCGTGGGACGCGGGGGCGCCGCGGCCGGCGGACTGGTTGGAACGACTCTCGGCGCTGCTCGACACCCACCCTCGGGCTTCGGTCGGCGAAATCGGCCTGGACCGCTGGATCATCGACGCGGCCCGCCCGGATGATCCGCGGCTCGCCGGGCTGCGCCGGGCGTCAATGGAGGAACAAATCGAAGTGTTTTTGCCGCAGCTCGCCCTCGCCGCCGCTCGTGATCGCGCGGCCACGATCCACTGCCTGCGCGCGTTCGACGACCTCCTGCCGCTGCTCCGCACGCGGCCCAGACCAGCGCGCGGTTTCTTGCTCCACGCCTACGGCGGCCCGCCCGCGCTCGTGCCCGAGTTTGCCGCGCTCGGAGCGTATTTTTCCTTCAACCCGAGCTTTCTCGACCCGCGGAAAGAACGGCAGCGGGAAACCTTCAAGCTTATCCCCGCCGACCGCCTTCTTTGCGAAACGGACGCGCCCGCCATGATCCCGCCGCAACCTTGGCGCACCCACAAGCTGCCGCCCGCCAAGGATGGCTCGCCGGTAAACCACCCCGGCAACATCGAAGCCGCCTACGCCGGCCTCGCCGCGATCCGAGGCGAAGACACGACCGCGCTCACGGCACGCATCTCGGAAAATTTCCATCGCTTGTTCGGCGCTTAAGACCCGATCAACGCGCATGCCGCCCCCCCGCAGAAGCCGGCTTTTGCCGAAAAGTTGCATATCTATTTAATGCGCTAATACGGAAAACACCTATTCAATCAGTTACTCTTAAAACTCTATCGTTTTGTAATTTATAAAGACACATACCACTATTTACGTATATGATGTGCATTCGTAACCTGCCTAACGCATGGCTCTTTCCGCATGAACACGTCCCAACGTCCACTCCGCTACCTGCTCACGCTCGCCAGTCTCGTCTCCGCCCTTCGGGCGGCCACTCCCGAGGCCAACCACGCGACCTCCGCCGCCGCCAAATCCGCCGCCACCTACGCCGCGGACTTCCCCCTGCCCTTCAGCTCCGCGCTACCCTACGACGTCGACATCGCGGCTCTCCGAGCCCTGAGCACAACGCCCAAGCAGGCCAAACCGCCCTTCACCGTCCCGGATGACAACATCCCGGCCGCGCAACGTTGGTTCGATATCTTCTCCTGGCAGGCCTTCCTCGCCTTGAACTGGCCCGCCCTCCCAAGCGGCGAGCCCGACAACACCAAGAATCTCACCGACAGTTCCACCCCTCGGGTGTGGGAATACTACGTCGACGCCGGTCAAGTTTACCGGAAAGACGGCGCTCCGCCCGTGCCCTGGAAAGACGCTGTCGCCGCCAGCCAGAAAAAGACCTTTTGGATGAGCGGCATGTCCGTCGGCACCCCCGAGGACAAAGCCGGCGCCGGCGACGGCGACTACATCATCCCGACCGTCGGCGGCCCCAGTGGCAGCCTCCAGGCCTTCACCGGCCCCATGATCGACCAGCAGGGTAAGTGGGTCCGCTACCAAGCGGCCATGAACCAGGTCGAGTTCGACTTCCTCGTCGAAAACAAGCTCTACAACCTCGAAGGCCAGGTCGCCTACACCGCGAAGAACCAGATCGTGTTCCCCGCCAACAAGGGCACCGAGAAACACGGCGCCATCGAGATCAAGATGTCATGGAAACAGGTGAGCGACCAGGACGACACCTCGCGCTTCCTCGTCCGCAAGGCCCGCGTCGTCCCGCTCACCGGCAAACCCTACACCGCCGACTTCGCTCTCGTCGGCATGCATATCGCCGCCAAGACCGAGTCCTCTCCCACCTGGATCTGGGCCACCTTCGAGCACGTCGACAACACCAACGCCAACGACCTCGAGAAAGACGCCAAGGGCCGCCCGCTCCGCCCCACCTTCTTCAACACCGCGAACCCGACCATCCCGGTCAACACCCTCGCGCCGAAGAACGCCGCCCCGGTCAACCAGTTCAACCCCGCCACCGGCAAGGACGACGGCCCCGCCGTCTTCACCTCCTGGGACGAGTCGCTCACGACCAACCCCACCCAGACCACGATGGTGCTGCCCATCCCGAAGGCCACCGCTGCGCTCAACGCCCAGGTCCAGGCCGCCCTCAAGAAACTCGGCTCCGTCTACCAATACTACGAGCTCATCGGCACCCAGTGGCCCGCCGCGCCGTCCTTCCCCGGTTTCACCAACGGCGTCGCCAACCAGGCCGACGGCCGCCTCCTGCCCTCCTCGCACGAGAGCATCCTCTACAAGATCCCCGGCAAGGTCGTGCCCGTCTTCCTCGTGAACACCACCATGGAGACCTTCTTCCAGAACGGCAACCAACCCGCCGGACCCGTCGCCGACGACTACCGCCTGCCCGCCGGCCTCCTCGCCGATCCCAACACCATCTTCTCCACCGAGAGCTGCGCCGGCTGCCACTTCTCCGCCGGCGCCGCCGTCGCCTTCAAGAAAGACCCCTACGGACGCACGCTCGTGCAACAGGTCGACGGCCAGTATTACCGCGTTCCCATCTTCGGCCAGAACGCCATCCGCGGCCAGATCGGCGACGCCGACTACTCCTGGCTGATGCAACTCCGCGCCCAGTCCGCGCCGGTCAAGCTCACCGACGCGCAAAAGCAGCAGCTCGATAACGCGTCCGGCTCCGGCGTCACCTCCGACGCGCCCGCCTCCGGCTACGCCCTCGTGAACACTGTTCTGGTTCCGAACAACCAGAAGATTTGCCCGGCGCAATAAACGCCGCGCGCGCCCTCCCCGCGCCCGCTCGCCCCGGCGGGCGCGGGGAAGGCCATCCCTCTCGTATCCACGTTTCCGTTACTCTCCGGACCGCGCGGTTGCCTGCCGCCGCGAGCCCGCCTTCGCCACTCCGTCCTTCGCCACCGTCCATCGCATTCGCCACACCACTCGCATGAGCGCCAATTTCCCTTTCGTCCCCGTCAACGGCTTCACGCCCAACAACTCCGGCTGGAGCACCGTCGGCAACATCGCCTCCTGGTCGCCCGACTCCACCGGCCGCCGCTTCACCTTCTTCTTCGGTCAAAACGCCGCCTACTCCCTCTACATCGAGGTCCTCGGCCCGACGTCCTATCGCCTCCGCTTCCGCCCCGCGCCCGGCGCCACCTACACGACCGAAACCTCCACCGCCGTCGTCACCCGCGACCTCGGCCTCGCCGGCCTCAACGTCACCCACTCGACACCCCAGCCCGGCCTGCTCGTCATCAACACCGGCACGATCCAGATCAACGTCGGCCTCACCCCTTTCTACGTCCAGGTCTTCAAGGGCAGCCAGCTCATCCACCAGGACGCCCCCGGCCAGGGCGTGCTCTACATCCCCGGCCAGCAGGTCATCGCCATCATGAAGACCGCGCCCAACGGCGCGAACTACTACGGCCTCGGCGAAAAAGCCGGCGCCGCCCTCCAGAAGAACCAGTTCACCTACACGTTCTTCAACTTCGACAACTACACCTACAACGGCCCCTCCGAAGGCCAGCCCGGCCCGCTCAACCCCACCGAGCCGCTCTACTGCTCGATTCCGTTCCTCGTCGAAAACAACCCGCAGCTCAACCCCTACAACCCCTACGCCGGCCCGCCCTTCGCCACCGGCCTCTTCCTCGACAACCCCGGCCAGACCTACGCCAACGTCTCCGCCGACGACTACTCGAACATGGGCGGCAAGTATTACCTCGGCGCCCTCTACAACGAGCTCGACACCTACTTCTTCGCCGGCTCCGCCGTGCCCGACATCCTCGCGCAATACACCACGCTCACCGGCCGCGCGCCCATGCCCCCGCGCTACGCCTTCGGCTTCCACCAAGGCGCCTACGGCTACTTCGACCGCTACAAACTCGCCGCCGCCGCCAACAATTACCGCGCCGCCCGCATCCCCTGCGACGGCCTCCACATCGACGTCGATTTCCAGGACAACTACCGGACCTTCACCCACAGCGAGATGAAGTTCCCCAACACCAAGGAGCTCTTCGACGACCTCCACGGCATCGGGTTCAAGATGTCCACCAACATCACCCCGATCATCACCACCAACGTCCTCAACCAGGAAGGTGTTAAGGCGCCCTACCCGCAGCGCGACGCCCTCGTCGCCGCCAACGCCCTCATCTACGACACCCGCTACGGCGGCGGCGAATCGCCCAGCTACTACACCGGCGGCGTGAACTACGGCATCAACTACGGCAACAACCCATACCCCGACCCGCCCCTCCAGCCCAACAACCAGGGCCAGACCCCGCTCACCGCGCCCGGCAACTACCCCGACTTCGGCCTCACCCAGACTCGCAACACCTGGGGCCAGCAATACGCCGACCTCATCCAAAACGTCGGCCTCGACATGATCTGGCAGGACATGACCTGCCCCGCCATCGACGCCAACCTCCCCTCCCCCGGCCAGCAGTATTACAAGACCTTCCCGCAGGACCTCATGATGGCGCAAGAGGAGCGCGATCCGGTCACCGACGACGTCGTCGCCGTCAACTACCTGCCCAACGCCCAGCTCCACAACAGCTACGTCAACAACCTCCTCAACGCCACCTGGGACGGCATCAACGCCCTCGCCCCCCAGCGCCGCAACTTCATCATCGCCCGCGGCGGCTACGCCGGCATGCAGCGCTACGCCGGCCTCTGGACCGGCGACTCCGCCTCCAGCTGGGACTTCCTCAACATCAACATCCCCGAGGTCCTCAACCTCGGCCTCGCCGGCGTTCCCATCAGCGGCTGCGACATCGGCGGCTTCGCCACCGGTTCCGGCACCACCAGCGCCTCCGGCATCGTCGGCGGCACCATCGTCGGCGGCATCACCAACTACGAGCTCCTCACCCGCTGGATGCAGGTCGGATCCTTCCTCCCCTGGTTCCGCAACCACTACGACGGCTACAACAAGCAGTTCCAGGAAGCCTACGCCTACGGCGAGCCCGTCCCCACCAACTGCCGCAAATACGTCGAGCTCCGCTACACCATGCTCCAGGTGTATTACGACGCCATGTATAAGTGGACGCAGACCGGCCTCCCCATCTGCCGGCCGCTCTTCCTCGCCGCGCCCCAGGACGCCGGCGTGTATGGAAACAACAACTACTACATCAACTCCCAGTTCCTCGTCGGCGACGACTTCCTCGTCGCGCCCATCCTCTTCCAGGCCGAGTCCGCCAACCCGCCCATCAGCCCCACGCGCGACCTCTACCTCCCCGCCGGCAGCGACTGGTATGCCTTCCAGAACAACCAGGCCCCGCTCCTCGGCGCCGTCCAAGGCGGCACCGTCATCAGCTACTACGCCGACCTCAGCCTCGTTCCCATCTACGTCCGCGCCGGCGCAATCCTGCCCTTCCAGCAGCTCGAACAGTGGGTCGGCCAGCTCCCCGCGAATCCGCTCACGATCAACTGCTACCCCGGCCCCGACCGCTGGACCGACGCGCAGGCCTACCAGCTCTATCAGGACGACGGCATCACCCAGAACGCGGAAAAGAACGGGGACTATCGCGTCTCCCGCATCTATCAGCAGACTCTGAACAACAACGGCCAAGTCACCCGCCAGATTCGTTGGGCCCGTGTCAACGGTCCCTACACCCCGCCCGCGCAGTTCAATTACATCGCCATCCTCGGCAGCATCACATCCGCCAGCCAGGTCACCCGCGACGGCACCGTCCTCCCCAACGTCGGCGATCCCGACTCCCTCGCCGCATCCACCGTGGACGCCTGGTATTGGAACCAGACCCTGAATATCGTGTTCGTCAAAATCTACGACAACCGCGCCGACACCACCGTGAGCGCCGCCTACTAACCGATCCCTGCTCCTAGCTCCAAGCTCCCTGCTCCTCCCATGCCCTCTCCATCCTCCACCGCCGTGAAAAAAGCGCCCGCCCCCAAGGCTTCCGCCAAGGTCCCGGCCCCGCTTCTCCGCGCCAACCAAGGCGCCCGTCCCCAGATCACCTTCACCTCCGACTTCCACGAGCTCGTCACCGGCGACCTCGTCCCCGGCCCCTGCTCGCTCCGCTACGACCCGCTCCGCTTGGTCGCCCTCGGCGACGCCGCCGAGGAGACGCACCACATCCGCGCCTACGTTCGCTTCCATCCCTCCGGCACCGAGTGGCAAGGCACGCTTGAGCTCCCCGCCGGCCTGCCCCTCGCCGACCTCGCCGACCCCACTGGCCAAGGCTTCATGCTCGACACCACCTTCACCATCCCCGAAGGCACCGACGAACTCGAGGTCTGGTTCTCCTGCACCCACGACGACGGCCAGACCCACTGGGATTCCGACTTCGGCAAAAACCACTGGCTCCGCTTCGGCCTCGCCGACCTCACGATCAAATCCGTGAAAGTGAAGCCCGCGAAAACCAAAGCCGCCGCGCAAGATGTGCTCGACGTCGACCTCGTCACCAAGTCGAAGATCGACTCCGTCAACCTTCGCTGGCGAATCACCTCGCAACCCGGCGCCCCCCGCCAGATCACGCCGCTCGTCGCGAGCTCCCAGACCGCCGCCGGGAAAAATTGGGCCGCGCCTTTCGGC
>CAMLNJ010000016.1 GCA_946481225.1 uncultured Verrucomicrobiota bacterium
GGCGAGGTCGAGGGCGGCGTCGACCTGGAGTTCGCCGTCGATCTCGATGTCGAGTAGGAGGGACTTGGCGCGGGCGCGGGCGAGCTCGGTGGCGTGGCGGACCTTCACGAGCGAAGGCTGGTTGGAGCTGCTCTTGGAGGCGTAGCTGAGCATGGCGACGCGCGGGGTCTCGTTGGTGAGGTGGCGCGCGATCTGGGCGGTGGAGAGGGCGATGTCGGCGAGCTGCTCGGCGGTGGGGTCGGGGATGACGCCGCAGTCCGAGAGGAAGAGGGAGCCGTCGGAGCCGACCTTCTTTTCGTCGAAGTCGAGCACCATGAGCGAGGAGGCGTGGTTCACGCCGGGGAGGCGCGGGATGATCTGGAAGATGGGGCGGAGGGCGCTGGCGGCGGAGATGGTGCCGCCGGAGACGAGGGCGTCGGCCTGGCCGGTGGCGACCATCATGGTGGCGAAGTAGCCGGTGTCCTTGAGCGCCTCGGCGGCTTCGGCGGCCTTGATGCCCTTGATGCGGCGGAGCTGCTCGAGCTGGCCGACGAAGGTGCCGAAATCCTCGCTGCGCTCCGGTTCGATGAGGCGCATGCCTTGCAAGTTGATGTCGAGTTTGGCGGCGGTCTCCTTGATCGCGGCGCGGTCGCCGAGCAGGATCGGCGCGCCCATGCGGCGGGTGACCCACTGGCGCGCGGCCTGGAGAATGCGCGGATCGGCGCCCTCGGTGAACACGACGCGCTTCGGGTGACGCTGGAGCTTCTCGGTCAGCTTCGGGATGAGCGGCATAGGTGACCGGAAGGTGGTGCGCGGGCGGGGGCAACACAAGTGCCGAGCATGGGAAAAACCGGGCAAAAAAAGCCGCGGTCGGGGAGGGCCCGGGCTCCGGGGGGCCGGTCCGTTAGGGTGTGTCTGGGAAAGAATTCAGACCATCGCTGGCGCTCTGTGAGTGGAGGGAGAAATGGCACTGGGCCGGCGTTGACCTCGGCGGCACGACCCGCTGGGTCGCCTCCGCCTCGGTCGCCTTGGCCGAGCACCCTTTCATCCTCTCACGCTGGCCCGACTTCTTTCCCAGACACACCCTAGTCGTCGGGGTCCGGCGGTATGCGGGGCGAGAACGCGGCCGGGGGCGCGTTGAGCGGGCGGCGCATGATGTCGGCGGCGGGGCGGCCGGCGCGGAGGAGGGCGACCATCTCGCGCATCGCGGGGTCGATGTGGCGGAAGAAGCGCGAGTAGTCGCCGCAGAGGTAGCTGACGGGACGCTCGCCGGCGCCGGTGCGGACGAAGCGGTGCTTGGGGCAGTCGCCGTTGCAGGCGAAGCGAACGGGGCAGGCGCGGCAGCGCTCGGGCAGGATTTCCTTGGCGGCGCAGAAAAGGTCGGCCTCCGGGCCGTTGGCGATCCGCGCGACGGGGGCGCCGATGACGTTGCCGAAGGAGCGTCCGCGGTAGGCGTAGTGATCACAACCATACATCTCGCCGTCGTGTTCGACGGCGAAGACGCGGCGGCAGCCGCGGGTGTGGGGACAGGCGGTGGGCTCCTCGCCGGACCAGGCGGAGAGGGCGGATTCGAATTGCTCGACGAACACGCGACCGACGTCGCGGCGGGCCCAATGGTCGAAAAGCGTGGAGAGGAAGCGCCCGTAGCGCCCGGGCGGGAGCGATTGGGCGCTGGCGAAGAACTCGGATTCGACGGCGGGAACCGGGGCGTGCTCGGAATCGAAAGGGTCGGCGTGGCGGAAACCGCGGGCGAGCTCGGTGTCGTCGGCGCGGCGTTCGACGAGGGGGATGAACTGGAGGTGGCGCGCGCCGGCGCCGACGAGGAAGTCGTAGACCTCGCGCGGGTGGCGGCAGTTGCGGCGATGGACGACGGTGGTCGTGCCGAAATCGACGCGGTGGCGGCGGAGGAGGTGGAGGCCGGCGACGACGCGTTCCCAGGTGGGGCGGTCGCCGGCGTCCATGCGATAGGCGTCGTGCATCGCGCGCGGGCCGTCGATGCTGATGTCGACCTGGAAATCCTCCGCGTGAAAAAAACGGCCCCAGTCGTCGTCGAGCAGGGTGCCGTTGGTTTGAAGGGTGTTGCAGACGCGGCGTTCCGGGCCGTGGCGGCGCTGCCAGTCGACGATGCGGCGGAAGGCGTCGAGGCCGAGGAGCGTGGGCTCGCCGCCTTGCCAGATGAAGTGGACTTCCTCTCCCGCGGGCTGGGCGGCGATGTGGTCGCGGATGAGCGCCTCGAGGAGCGCGTCGTCCATGCGCACGGCGCCGGCGCCGGGGTAGAGCACGAGCTCTTTTTCCCGGTAATGGCAGTAGCGGCACTCCAGGTTGCAGCGCGCGCCGACCGGATTGACTGTCAGTCGGAAAGGCCGGCGGGAGGGCGGGTTCCCGATGGGTTCGGTCATAGGGCGCGGGAGAAACGTGTTTGCGGAGACGCCTCCCGCGCGAGGTAGGCGTCGAAACGCGCGGCGACGACGCGGACCAGAAGCACGCCGGAGGGCGTGAGTTCGACGCCGCGGGCGGTGCGGCGCACGAGGGCGTCGGCGACGAGGTCGTCGAGCGAGGCGAGCTCGGGGGCGTAGGTCGTCGCGAAATCGAACCCGAATTCGGCGGAGAGCGCGGCGAAATCGAGGCGGCGTTCGCACATGAGGCCCATGATGACGCGGCGGCGGCGCAGGTCCTCGTCGGAGAGGACGAGGCCGCGTTCGACGGGGAGACGGCCGGCGGCGAGGGATGCGCGATAGGCGGGGAGGTCCTTGATGTTCTGGCGGTAGGTCCGGCCGGTCTGGGAAATCGACGACATGCCGAAGGCGTGGATCGAGGCGCCGGCGCGGGTGGAGTAGCCTTGGAAGTTGCGCTGCAAGGTGCCGGCGCGGAGCGCCTGGGCGAGCTCGTCGTCGGCGCGCGCGAAGTGGTCCATGCCGATGTGGACGTAGCCGGCGGCGGTGAGCGTGCGGAGGGCGAGGGCGAAGAGTTGCAGTTTCTCCTCGGGGCCGGGGAGGGCGCGGTCGCGTTCGAGGATGCGCTGGGCGGGCTTTATCCAGGGGACGTGCGCGTAGCTGAAGACGGCGAGGCGGTCGGGGCGGAGGGAAAGGACCTCCTCGAGCGTGTGTGCGAAGGAGTCGGGCGTCTGATAGGGCAGGCCGTAGATGAGGTCGACGCTGATGGAGGAGTAGCCGGTGTCGCGGAGGAGTTGAAAGGCGGCGCGGGTTTGCTCGAAGGGCTGGAAGCGGTGGATGGCGAGTTGCACGCGCGGGTTGGTGTCCTGCACGCCGAGGGAGGCGCGGCGGCAGCCGAGATCGAAGTAGGCGCGGGCTTGGGCGGGAGTGAGGCGACGCGGGTCGATCTCGACCGAGCACTCGGCGTCGTCGGCGAGGCGGTGGCGGTCGTGGATCATCCGGCCGAGGCGGCGGATTTGTTGGGGCGAGAGGAAGGTGGGGCTGCCGCCGCCGAAGTGAAGCTGGGTGACGGGCTGGGCGGGGTTGAGCCAGGGGCGGAGCAGGTCGAGCTCGGTCTCGAGGTGGTCGAGGTAGTCGTCGGCGGCGGAGCGGCGTTTGGTGATGACGGTGGTGCAGCCGCAGAACCAGCAGCGGCTCTCGCAGAAGGGCAGGTGGAAGTAGAGCGAGGCGGGCCGGGAGGCGTCGGCGCTTTCGGCGACGAGGGAATCGAGCAGGGAAGCGGCCGGGATGTCGGAGGAAAAAAGCGGAGCGGTCGGGTAGGAGGTGTAGCGCGGCGCGGGGCGGTCGTATTTGCGCAGCAGATCCAGATCGAGGTCGGGATGGGCCTCGGGCGGGGCTGCGGGCGCGGGCGCGCGGCCGGACGACGGAAATGCGGCGAGCATGCAAAAGGGTAACCGGAGGGGCCGCCTCCGGCTCGCCGCTTGTTGGCCGGGCCTGCGCGTTTTTTATCGGGGCAAGGAAGCCCGGTATGCGGACGGTCAGGGGGCCGGCCAGATGCCGGCTTTGACCAAGGTGCGGGTGACGTCGCCGGCCCAGTCCTTGTTGGCGGCGGGGCTGGCGGGGCTTGGGTGGAGGATCTGGGTGATCTTCCACGTGTCGGCGGGGGTGCTGATCTCGGCGAGTTTTTGCGCGGCGAAGCCGCCGACGCCGACGAGGTGCTCGGGCTGGAGCGTGTCGAGCACGGCTCGGAGGTGGGCGCGGCAAGGCTCGTCGACGGCGGCGCGCTCGGCGGCGGAGAGTTTGTCGGGGGTGAGGTTGGCGCCGCTCTCGGACATCCAGACGAGCGGGCAGTAGTTGAGCACGAAGTGGTCGGCGAAAAACGTCTCCGCGGCGCCGAAGTGCGCGGCGAAGAGTCCCCAGAGGCGGCGGCCGCTGACCTCGCTGCGGGTGCAGGCGAAGCCGGTGACGGGGCGCTTGGGGTGCTCGGGGAAGGGGATGTCGACGGGTTCGTTGATGCGCAGCCAATCGCGCACGGCGGGAATCTCGCCGAAGGGCACGCCGGTCTGAGCCATGCCAAAGGGGCCGGGGTTCATGCCGAGAAAGACGACGCGTTTGCGGCCGGCGCCGTAGCGTGAGAGGTAGGCGGCGTGCGGGGCCCAGGCGTAGCGCAGGGGGTTGTAGGTGTAGGCGACGGGGGCCTGGAAGGTCAGGCGGTCGACGGCGTCGCGGAGCGTGGCGGCGTGGGCGAGGAGGTCGGACATGGCGGGCGGAACGGAAGAGCGACAGAAGACGGAACGACAGAAAAGAGCGAAGCGTCGGGCCGCACCGCCGAGGTTGAAGATTCCGTGTTCGGTTTCGTGATCGGTGACTGTTATGGGGCGAACAACCATGACTGATGATGCCTCACTTCTTCGCGCCTACGCCACCGAGGGTTCGGAAGCGGCTTTTTCCGAGTTGGTGCGGCGTCACCTCGGCGTCGTTTATCATACGGCGTTGCGGCAAACGGGAGGCGACCGTCATCGGGCGGAGGACGTGACGCAGCAGGTCTTCGCCGATCTTGCGCGCAAGGCGGCGGCGCTGGCCAAGAGGCCCTTGCTCGTCGCGTGGCTTCATACCAGCGCCCGCTACGCGGCGGTGCAGGCGGTGCGCGCCGAATGCCGGCGTCAGGCTCGGGAACAGAAGGCCGTGGTCCTGGATGGCCCGGGGGTTCATGCCGAGCCGGAGGTTGATTGGGATCAGGTGAGGCCGTTGATCGATGAGGCGTTGCAAACGCTCGGCGAGCGCGACCGCGCGGCGGTGTTGCTGCGGTTTTTCCAAGGGTGCTCGTTTGCCGAGGTCGGCGAGAAGCTCGCCGTCACCGAAGACGCCGCGCGGGTGCGTGTCGCCCGGGCCTTGGACAAAGTTCGTTCCTCGCTGGCCCGCCGCGGCCTCGTCTCGACCTCCTCCGCGCTTGCGGTGGCGCTGGCCGGCCAGGCGGGGGCGAGCGTGCCGACGGGCCTCGCCGCGCAAGTGTCCGCCGCATGCCTCGCCACCGCCGCGACTGCATCCACCGCCACCCTCGGGGCGGCGTCGGGCGTCGGTGTCGTTTCCCTTTTGAGCACGGCCAAAATCACCGGCGGGATCACGGCCGCACTGGCGCTCCTTTCTCTCGGCGTGGCGCTTCGTCCGAGCGGCGCGCCGCAGCCGAAGCCGAAGCGCGTCGCGTCCGCCCCATTGGTTCACGGGCCAAATCCCTCGACCGGCGCGCGTTCGGAAGCGCCGGAGCCGGCAATGCTCATGGGGCAGGAGGATTTTCCTACGAATATCCTGAAACACATGGACGATCCTAAATTCTATTCGGAGCTCCGAAAGGAGGGCGTTCGGATGATCGGTCGCACCCATGCCGATGTATTTGAGCTGCTGGCGCTGGGCGACGCGCAGACTGCGCGGTTGAAGGATCTGTTGGCGGATCGGTTCCTGGAGACTTTCGAGTCCTTGGCCTTGGCCCGCCAAGCCGAGGTGAATGGCCGGACCTTCCTGGGCGCCATCGATAACAGCATGGAGGACTCGGAGCTGAGAATCCGGGAGTTGCTGGGCGAAGAGCGCTACGACCGGTTTCAATCTCTCGAGGAAACCATCCCCTTCCGGAACCAACTGCATGAGGTCAGAGACCGGCTGGCGGGCACGCCGCACGCGCTGAGGCCCGAGCAAATCGAAAGCTACTGCCGAGCCATGGTGGAGCAGTGGGAAAACTACCCGGAAGTCGAACAGGCCATGTTGCGCATCGAGAAGCTATTGCCCTTTCAGTCCGCGCCGTTCGACGAGACCGCGCTGAGCGTCGCAAAAGAGGTTCTCGATCCCGAACAATACGCGGTCTTCAGCGCAAAAAACAAACGCGGCGGCGAGGGCGGCAAGGTCCGTCCGACGCTCCCGGAATCCTTTTGATCCTTGTCTCGCAAACCCATCATGAATCACCCCGCCCGAAAACGAGGTCCGTCGGTATATCTCGTAGTCCTCATCGCGTTGCTCATCTCTCTCCCGACCAAGGCCGGGACCGAAGCGCAGCGGGTAAACGCGCGCGAGCTGCTCGAGACGGCTCTGGCCTACAAGATGCCCCCGGGCTCGTATAAGAAGGTCAGCGTCGAGGAAGAGCACGGGCTGAAAATCTCAACGTGCGAGTATCTGACGATAAAGCCCGATGGCACGCGGCTCAGCCGCATCGAGACCGAATATCGAAGCCCCTACCATCTTTCGCGTTCCATCGGTATCGTTAACGAAGAAGGGATGTGGGACCTGTGCGACGATCACAGCGCGATCCGTTCCCCCGGCTTTAAGGAGTTTTTCGAGGTTCCGGTGGGCGAGCCGGAGTATAAGACGCACGCGTTGGAACTCCGGCGGGTCACCGAGAACGGCGCAGACTACATCGTGATAATCTCTCGGTCCAGCGACGCGGAAATGGCGGAAACACGCGCGGTCGCCGAAAAGGCGGTCAAGCAGCTCGGCAGCGGCGCTCTCAGCGCGGGCGCACGGAAGCAGCTGAGCAAAAGGGTGGCGGACAAGATGCCCGGGCGGATCGAGTTTTGGCTGAAGGAGCCCGCGCGCCATTTGTTCGCGATGCGTTACCTGACGAAGCGGGGATCGCTCATCCTGGAGCAACGGGTTGATGACGACGCCTACGAGCGGATCGCCGACCTGCCGGCGGAGATGTTCACGATCCCCTCGAATTACCAGCGGTTCTATCCGACCACGCGCAAGGACTACCGCGAACTGCGCCGGGAGCACCCCGACTCCACAACCCGATTGAAGGGCAAGATGGGGAAGGGCGAGTCAATGCCGCCTGCCGCCGAAACGGATCAAAGCAACTCGAGGTAGGATTCTTCCACACATCATGAATCACCCTTTCAAAAACCGAGGACGGTCGGTCCGTGTCCTTCTCCTCGCGTTGCTCATGCCCTTCTCGCCGATCAAGGCCGAGACCGAAGCACCGGGGGAAAACGCGCGCGAACTGCTCGAGGCGGCTCTCGCCTACAAGATGGCTCCCGGCTCGTATAAGAAAATCAGCGCCGGAGCAAAGCCCGGGATGGAAATCTCCAGGTGCGAGTATCTGACCATAAAGCCCGATGGAACGAGGCTCAGTCGGATCGAGTCAGAGTATCGCAGTTCCCACCTGATTTCGCGCTCCATTTTGATCGTAACTCAGGAGGGAGGTTGGACGTTACGCGAGGATAACAGCGCCATTTTTCTCCCGCAAAAGGAGTTGGAGCGATTTATTCAGGCTCCTGTCGACAAGGGCGGGGACAAGATGCGGTCGCTGACACTTGGGCGAGCTACGGAGGACGGGGCCGACTACATCGTGATCACCTCCCAACTAAACGACGCCGATAGGTCGGGAGCGCGTGCCGTCGGAGAAAAGGTGGTGAAGCAATTTTGGGGCGGAGCGTTCGGCGCGGGGGCAAGGAAGCAGATGAGCAAGCGGGTGTCGGATAATATTCCCGCGCAGATAGAATACTGGTTGAAGGAGCCCGCGCGCCACTTGGCCACGATGCGTTTCCTGACGAAGCGGGGACGGCTCATCACGGAGCAAAGAGTCGATTACGACGCCTACGAGCCGATCGCGGATCTGCCGGCGGACAGGTTCACGGTGCCTGAGCACTACACGCGCTTCTATCCCTCAAGCTTCTGGGACTACGTCGATCTGCTCTGGAAGCACGATGCCGAGGTGATCTGGCGGAAGCCCAAGCGCGGGAAGGCCGAGGCAACGCCGCCTGTCGATGGCGCGGATCAAGGCGGCGGCTCGCCGTAAGTGGTCGCAGAAACGCCGGACCTGCTCCGCCGGGGCTTCACAGCCGTGTGTAGTCGAGGATGCTGTGGCTGATATGGCCGGAGGCGACGGTGGCCTTGTCGGTGACGAGGCCGGGCGGGGAGCGGTCGATGGCGTCGGAGAAGACGAAGCGGTGCGTGCCGTCGTCGGCGGCGGGGCTGAAAAGCTTGGGCACGACGACGCGGGCGGGCACGGTGCGCACGACCTGGCTCGCGGAGGTGCAGGGCTTGGGGAAGTTGAGGTTGTGGACGACGAATCGCTCCCGGCCGGTGGCGGAAATGAGTTCGGCGGCGAGGCGCGCGGCGTGGGCGGCGCTGGCCTCGAGCGTGGCGCGGGAGGCGGGGACGGCGTCGAGTTCTCCGCCGGAGGTGAGGTGGCGCCACTCGGTGTAGTCGAGATCTTGCGAGCAGGCGACGGCGGGCAGACCGTGGAGGGCGCCCTCCCATGCGGCGGCGATGGTGCCGCTGGCGTTGATGAAGCCGAGGGTGGTGTTGAGGCCGAGGTTTATGCCGGAGACGACGCCGTCCACGGCCGTGATGCCGCCGGGGAGAAGGTGGGCGAGGGCGATGTTGACGCAATCGGCGGGCGTGCCGTCGACGGTCCAGGTGGGGACGCCGAGGCCGTGGTCGGCACGGGCGGAGGCGACGGGGCGATGGCGGCATTTGCTGGCGCCGGTCCAGCTCTGCTCGTGGAGCGGGGCGACGACGAAGAGCTCGTGGCCGGCGACGCGGAGGGAGGAGACGAGAGCGTGGAGGAAGGGCGAGCGGATGCCGTCGTCGTTGGAAACCAGGAGGCGCATGGCGCCAAGGGAGGCGCGAAGGGCGGCGGGCGAAAGGAAAAAGGCGCGCCGGGCGTCGCGACCTCAATCGCAGCCACAAGAGCCGCCGCCGCTGTCGCAGGAGGAGCCGCCGGAATCGCAGCAGGAGGACGACGAGTCGCAGGAGCAATCGTGGCTGGAGCGCGAGCCGCCGTCATGCGCGGACGAGGAGGGATGCGAAGAAGAGTCGCCGCTCGTGGACGAAGAGAAAAAGAGCGGCGAATACACGTCGTGGGACGAGAGCGGGGTCCTGTCCGACGAGGCCCGGGAGGAGTTGCCGCCGCGGAGAGAGCGGCCTCGGGCGGCGCGACGAAAGACCAGGATCGCGGCGACGAACAGTCCGAGCATGAGACCGAGAAAAACGAGGCCGGCGGACATGGCGGCATCTTTGGGGGGCGGGGAAACGGCTCCAAGCGCAAATCTTTCGCCGGCTTCCGGCGCGGGAGCGCGGGGAACGAAAGGTGAAGCAGCGGGCGGTCAATCGCCCCCGCCGCCGCATCCCCCGCCGCCGCATCCCCCGCCGCCGCAGCCACCGCCACAGCCGGAGGAATCGCCGCCGCCGTCCGACGACGAATCCGCGAAATCGTGTCCGCCGGATCCGCTTCCGCAGCCTGCGGACGACGAGCAACCGCCGTCCGAGCGACGATTGTCACGGCTCGATCCGCCTCGGGCGCGGAGGAGACGGACCAGAGCGGAGATCAGCAGGGCAAGAAAGAGGATGAAGAAAAGCAGGGGGACGATGGCGTCGGTGCGGGCGAGTGCTCCGAGTCCGAGGGCGGCGGCCGGGACGATGGCGGAGAGCAGCGCGGCGCGGCGGAGTTTCGCCTTGGGGAGAATGAGGTGTTCGGCCGGAGAGACGGACACGGGCGAGGCGCCGGCGGCGAAACGGCGGGCGGCGGGCGGCCAGATGTCGGAAGGCGGCGCCTCGCCAAATTCCTCCTGATAGAGGCGGAGCGTGCGCTCGTAGCACTCGTGGAAACGCCGATTCTCGGCGGCGCCGCCGCGGGTCGGGCCGTGATGCAGCTCGCGGCCGAGGATCTCGCGGCAGAGCCGGTGCCAGTAGGAGCGAGTATAGCAGAGGTGGAGGTGCCAGGCTTGGTCCACCTCGACGGAAGGGGTGACGGTTTCGGAGGAGACGGCGGCGAGGTAGACGAAGCGGAGATACTCGCCGACGACGCGTCGCGCGCGGGGGAGCGGCCAGCGGTTTTCGCGGGCGAGTCTCGCGGCGAAGCTCAGGGAGGGCGCGCCTTCGTCGATGGCGAAGGCGGCGAGGCGGTCGGCGAGGACGGGGTCGCGCATGCGCGGGGGAGGCGGGAAAATGGAGACCGGCGGCGGGGCGGGGGACGGCGATCAGTAGGGGCCGCGGATGTGGGGGCGGACCTTGGCGTGGTAGAAGTCGGCGAGGCGGAGGTGCAGGTCGGGCGCGAGGCGGGGCAGGGAGGAGACGGAAGCGTTGTCGGCGACTTGGGAGAGGCGGCTGGCGCCGGTGATGACGGTGGTGACGGCGGGGTGGTCCAAGATCCAGCGTTGCGCGAGCTGGGCGAGGGTCCAGCCGACGGGGGCGAATGCCTTGAGGGCGTCGGCCAGTTCCACGGCCTTCTCGAAGGGCAGGCCGGCGAAGGTCTCGCCGACGTTGAAGGCGGCGCCGTCGCGGTTGTAGTTGCGGTGGTCGCCGGCAGGAAAGGTCGTGGCGCGGGTGAAGCGGCCGGAGAGCACGCCGCTGGCGAGGGGGAGGCGGACGATGATGGCGACGCCTTTCTCGTGCGCGAGCGGGAGGAGTTGCTCCGCCGGCTTCTGGCGGAAGACGTTGAAGATGACCTGGAGCGAGGCCAGGCCCTCCTGCCCGAGGCAGAGGAGGCCTTCGTCGACGGACTCGACGCTGGCGCCGAAGGCGCGGATCTTGCCCTCGGCGCGGAGGCGGCGGAGCCACTCGAAGACCTCGCCGCGGCGCATGACCTCGGTCGGGATGCAGTGGAGCTGGGTGAGGTCGAGGGCGTCGACGCCGAGGCGGCGGAGCGAATCCTCGGTCGCGGCGCGCAGGCCGGCCTCGGTGTAGCGGTCTGGGTAGAGGGCGGAGGTGCGGCCGAGCTTGGTGGCGACGAAGATGTCTTTGCGGCGGGACTCGCGGAGGAAGCGGCCGACGAGGGTCTCGCTGCGGCCGGCGCCGTAGACGTCGGCGGTATCGAAGAAGTTGATACCGGCGTCGGCGGCCGCGCCGAGGATGGCGAGGGCGGAGGCGTCGTCGACGGCGCCCCAGTCGGCGCCGCCGAGCTGCCAGCAGCCGAGGCCGATTTCGGAGGCGGGGAAGGAGTTTTGGGGAAAGGGGCGGGTGTTCATGCGTGTGCGGGGAGGAAGAGGTGGCGCGGGCCGGGTGGCAAAGCGTTCCGCTCCGGGTGCGGCTTGGGAGGGTAAAATAAAGCCGCCCGGCGCGGGCCGGGCGGCGAAGCGGAAACGCGGGACAGGGAGGGAAGGCCGCAGGAGAGAGACGCGGGTCCGTTATTCGGCGGCCGGCACGGGCAGGAGGCGGAAGGCGTGCGAGGTCTTTTCGGCGGCGGGATCGAGGTCAGGAAGCAGGAGGAAGCCCTCGGCCACGGGGGCTCCAGTTTCGGTCGCGGGCGGCTGGCGAAGCGTTCCCGAGAAGTCCACGGCGCGGGGGATGGCGCGGTTGTTGTCCGGATCGGTGTCGCTGAGCTGGAAGCGGCCGCTGAAGGCTCCCGTGGCGGGATCGAGGGAGATGAGTTTCCAGGCGGCGCGGTTGGCGGGAGTGGTGATGGGGGAGGCGATGGTGACGCGGCCCGCGGCGCTGAGTGTGAGCGAGGAGGGGAGATCGCCGGTCGAGGCGCCGAAGTCGGATTCCGCGGAACCGTATTCCACGTCCAAGGCGGCGGAGGCGGTGTTGTTGGTGGCGAGGCCGAGGCGCTGCGCCAAGGTGACGGCCTCGCGGCCGCGGGTGGCGGCGAGGGGCGGGAGCCACGGGTCGAGACGGATGGGGCAGAAGAGGGGGCCGATGCCATCGCGGTAACTCGGATCGCGGCGAGAGGCGTGAGTGGTCGCGGGCAGGGGGGCTTTGCTCCAGCAGAGAGCGGAGTCGGAGTCCTCGGAAATATAGTAGCGGCCGGCGAGGCGGGATTCGGGGTGCGCGGCCAAGGCCAGGCGGCCGGCCAGGAAGGATCGGGTGCGGGTGCCGTAGGGGTTGGCCCAAAGGCGATAGTCGCGGGCGGGCGAGGACTTGAGCGTCGCGGTGACCAGCTTCCCGTCGGCCAGTTTGCCTCTGAGAACGAGGTTGGCGCTTGTGGGAGAAATGGCGGCGGAGGCGTGTCCCGCCCCGGAGACGGGGTTATCGTTCATCTGGAGCGGACTCGCACCGATCACGAGGGTGTGCGCGCCTTCGCCGAGAGGGGCGGGGGGAGCGCCGAGGCGGACGCCGTCCTCAAAATAGATCGTCTCGTCTTCGCCGAGGTCGAGGGCGCCGCTCAGGCCGCCGACATTGAGGGCAAAGGTGAGTTCCACGGCGGGAAGCGCGGCGCTGGCGGCGCGCGTGAAGGTGTGGGCGGCGGTGGCGAAATCCGCGGAGGGAACCAGCGTGCCGATGAAAGTCAGCGGCTTTGGGTCGGTGGCGAGGCTGAGGATGCCGGAGTATTGGAGCGTCTTGGCGGAGACGGTGAGTTCCAGTTTCCCCACAGGTGCCTCGTCCGAGCCGGTCATGCCAAGGAGGGCCTCGTAGCTGCCGCCGTAGCCTACGACGCGGAGATATGGGGCGGTGGAGGCGAAGGTGTAGTTTGGCGCCGTGCCGCCGGAGATGATGATGGGATATTCGCCGGGGGGGCTGGCTCTGCCGGCTCGGCAGGTCGCGGTCGGGGCGGCGGTGATGACGCCGGGTTTGGTTGCGGTGTCTCCGTTCACGAAGCCGGTGTAGAGGAGGATGAACGCGGGGTTGGGTTGATTGACGGCGCGGGTGGTGTTGGCGACGGAGACGGCGAGGGGCTTCTTCGCGACCTCGATGGTGAAATTTTTGGTGGCGGGGGCGTAGACGGCGTCGCCGGCCTGGGTGGCGCCGACGACGACCGAACCGGCGCCGGTGAGGGAAATCGTGGAGTCGTCGTTTAGGACGGCCGGACCGGATATGACGGCGAAAGTCAGGGCGTGGTCGGGGATGTCGCTGGTCGCGGAAAGTTCGAGCGGCGCGTCGCCGTAGGTGGCGGATGACGGAGTGGTGAAGGTGATCTTCTGCGGCTTGAGCGTGATGACGATATTGCGTTGGACCGCCGCGGCGGCGGCGTAGTCGACGCCGCCGATCATGCCGGCGGGGCGAACCGCGCGGACGACGACGGTGCCGGCGGCGGTGTAGTTGAGAACGTTTTCGGCGAGCGTGGCGGGTCCGGAAACATATTCGAATGAGACGGGCAGGCCGGAGCTGGAGGAGGCGGAGAGCGTAAGGGTGCCGCCGGGCGCGACAAATACCGGAGCCGCGGGTTGGGGGAAATCGATGGTCTGGGTGACGCCGTAGATCGCGTTTACGGTGAGCGGGCTGGTCACGCTTTGGAAATCGGCGCTCCACGTCTGAAAGGTTTTTCCAGTCGGGGGCGTGAAGACGGGGACGACGGCGGCTTCGCCCTCGCGGATGGTTTGCACGAGCGCTCCTCCACCGGTGCGGCGAGCGCCTTGGCCGAGGACGAAAGTGACGGTGTGCGAGGGCGGGTTCTGAAGCAGCAGGCTGTGGCTGGCGCCGGCGGAGACGTCGACGATGCCGGAGGCGATCATGCTCGGGAGCGGGCGAGCGATGACGGTGCCGTCGCCGAGCTGGCCGGAGGCGTTGTCACCGAAGGCCCAGGCGGTGCCGTCGGTTTTGACAAAAATACTGTGGGCAAACCCGGCGGAAACTCGGCCGACGGAGCGGGCGATCTCGAGCGGGGCCGAGGCGAACTCGGTGGCGAGGGCGGGGGCGCCGAGCTGGCCGGACGAGTTGTCGCCCATGGTCCAGAGGGAGGCGTCGGAACGGATGAAAAGGGAGTGCTGGGCGCCGGCGGAGACGGAAACGACCCGGTCGGCGATTTCGACGGGTTCGTCGCGATCATCGGTGGAGCTGTCGCCGAGTTGGCCGACGAAGTTTGTTCCGAAGGCCCACAGCGTGCCGTTGGCCTTGATGTAGAGGCTGTGGCCCTGGCCGGCGGCGATGGCGACGATGTCGGAGTCCGCGGTGATCCGGGTGGGCGTGAGGCTCGTCAGGGCGGGGGTGTAGGCGCCCATGGCCCAGAGGGTGCCGTCGGTTTTGAGAAACAGGCTGTGTGCGAAGCCGGCGGCGACGGCGGCGACCTCGTCGTCGATCTGGACGGGGGCGAGGCGGTCTTCGGTGGTGCCGTCGCCGAGCTGGCCGGCGCCGTTGTGGCCGAATGCCCAGAGGGTGCCGTCGGTCTTGAGCACGAGGCTGTGGGAGGAACCGGCGGCGATGGAGGCGACGCCGCCGGCGAAGATCACGACGGGCTCGTCGCGGCGGACGGTGGTGCCGTCTCCGAGCTGGCCGGAGATGTTCGTGCCCAAGGCGCGGAGGGAGCCGTCGGCGCGAAGGAAAAGGGTGTGGTTGCCGCCGGCCGAGGCCTGGACCACGCCGGGCGAGGTCTTGGCGGGACGCAGGGTGTAATCGAGCTCGGTGCCGAGGGCGCCGCCGCTGGAATCACCGTTGGCGAGCAGGGAATAGCCGCGGCGGGCGGTGACTGTGACGGAGACGGAACGGCTATCGACGGTTTCGTCGTCTTGTGAAACGCGCACCCAGTAGGAGGTGGTCGTGCGAAGCGGCGGGGTGACGAGCATCGGCCCGGTGGCGCCCTCGACGGGGGCGGTGATGACGCCGCGTTCACCGGCATACCACTGGTAGGCGAGGGGGGCGCCGCCGAGGGCCTGGACGGAGAGGACGGCGTTTTCTCCGGGTGCGATGGAGGCGGCGGAGGGCTGCGCGGCGATCGTGAACGTCGCCACCATGTAGACCTCGGTCTCGTTCGAGTTCTGCCACGCGGTGAACGCGAAGGCGCCGGCCAGCGCCGCCGCCGCCGCTCCACCGGTCACGACCAGGCGGCGGTCCAGCCCCTCGAGGCCTTCCGCCACGCGCTCCAGCGTGAC